>JAYTZE010000390.1:0-13605 GCA_043742385.1 Ilumatobacteraceae bacterium | reverse complement strand
ATCAGCCGCGCGACAGGCCGGGCGTCTACACGTTCACCTATCAGGCCGCCGATCCGCAAGGTGGCACCAGCCAGCAGACAACCGTCACCGTCGATGTCTCCGCGGCGGACGCCGAGAACAACGCGCCAGAAGCACGGCCCGACGCAATTCGACTTCGTGTCGGCGTCGTCGGCGAACTGGACGTGAAGGCCAACGACCTCGATCCCGACGGTGACGATCTGCGGATCGTCTCTGCGTCGGCGCCGCCGGGAGTCAAAGCCATCGTACGCAGCCAGTTGTTGAACATCACGTTGGGGCCAGGCGCGCCCGAACGCTCGGTGGTGACCTACCAGCTGAGCGACGGGGATCCGCTGCACGACGACACCGGCAGGGTTCTGGTCATCAAGATCGATGAGGCGGCGGAAAACCGACCACCTGTGGCCAATGCAGATGCAGAGCGTGTCGTGATCGGCAACTCGGTGAAGATCCCGGTGACCGCCAACGACCTCGACCCCGACGACGACCAGATTCGCCTGGTCACGGTCGGCACACCCGAGGACGGCGTCGGCACAACCACGGTGGAGGGCAACTCGGTTCGGTTCACGCCGAATCTTCCAGACATCACCGAGCCGACGCCGGTGACGTTCTCGTACAGGATCAGCGACGGGCACGGCAACGAGGCGACCGGCGCGGTGACGGTCACGGTGCTCGTGGAGGCGCTTCCTCGCGCCCCATTCGCCCGCGACGACTTCGCCGACACGGTGACCGACAAGGCCGTCAACATCGACGTACTGGCCAACGACAGCGATCCGTCGGGAGGGCGACCCAGTCTGATCGGCTCACCGGCATGCGTCGGCGGTGGCGACGCGTCCATTACGGCCGACAATCGAATCACCTTCGTCCCGCCAAGCGGCCAGACCGGCGTCTTTCGATGCAAGTACTCCGTCAGCAACGCCCAGGGCCTGCTCGCCGAGGCGACCATCATCGTCACCGTCGCCGTGGCTCCGCCCGGCAACCGTGAACCCACCATCGACACCGCAGCCCCGTTGAAGACGGTCACCATCGGCAAGTCGATCACACTCAGCGCCAACGAACTGGCCAACGACGACGACGGCGACAGCCTGGTGTTCGCCTCTGTCAGCAAGCCGACTCGTGGTACCACCACCTTCACCCAGAAGGCCGAAAGCTTCGTGTACACGGCTCCCGATACCGGGACGGCCGATCGAACACCCGAAGTCATCAACCTCGACGTGACGATCAGCGACGGGCACGACGGAAACGTCGGCGGCACGATCTCGATCAGGGTCGTCGACGACACGCCACTTCCCCCGACCACACCGCCCACCGCCCGCGACATCCTGCGACCGGCGCTCGTCGGCGACACCGTAGCCGTCGACATCGTTGCCGAGCTACGCGACCAGAACAGCACGACGCAGTTGACGTTGAGGACCGCGTCGCTCGACTCGGGCCCGGGCACGGTTTCGACTCTCGGCCCTGTCGTCAGCGTGAAGACCACGGGACCTGGCTCCATAGTGGTGAGCTACACCGTGGAGAGCAGCGACGGTATCCCGGCAAGTGCCAAGCTCAGAATCACGGTCGACGAGCCGCCACCGGCCAACCCACCAGTGGCGGTCGACGACGTGTTGACCATTGCCAGCGGAGGCGTCAACAGCGTCGACCTGCTGATCAATGACAGCGGCATCAGCGACCCCGGCGACGTCGTCTCGGCGGTACTCATCAACCGTCCGCCCACAAGCTTCGGCACGGTCGAAGTTCTGCGCGGTGTCTTGACGTTCGTCGCCGCTCCCAATGCTTCGGGAGTCGCCTTGATCCGATACTCGCTCAGCGACGACAGCGGACTGTCGAGCACAGCAACGGTCACCCTCAATGTCCTGCCGTGCAGCGAGAGCCCTCCGTCGGCGCCTGCCGCCACCCTCTTCACGCCCTACCAGGTGCCGATTGCCATCGACCTCACCAACTACGTGCTGTCGGGCAGCATTCTCGCCGGCAGTGTGGTTGGCGGGGGCTTGACGGGAACCAGCGGCGTCTATACACCGCCGGCAGGTATGAACGGCACAGAGGTCATCACCTTCACCGTCGAGAACGGCTGCCAGCAATCAGCACAGGGTCAACTGACCATCGACGTCAATCGCGCACCTGTTGCCGGCAGTATCTCCCACACCATTTCGCGGGGCGGCACCTTGACGATGACGGTCGCCGAGTTGGCTTCCGACGACGAAGCGCTGAAGATCGTCGCCGTCAACGGCAACCCGAGTTGGGTCAGCCTGGTGCCCGGCAACAGTGGCACACCTGGCAGCTTCGATGACACGACCATCAGTGCCTCGCCGCCGACCGGTACACCCGCCGGCTCGCCATATGTGTTCACGGCCGTTGTGCAGGACCCAGGTGGGCTGACGGCATCTGCAACCATCACCCTGACCATCAACAACCTTGGCCCGACAGCGATCGCCGACCAGTACTTCACGGCAGAGGCATTGTTCCCGATCCCCGACCCGACGCTCAACGACATCGATCCCGAGTCCGGCCCGCTCGTTGTCCAGACCGCGGCTGTCACCAGCGGCTCGGCGATCCTTCAGTCGATCACCGGCAACACCATTCTCGTTTCGCTCGGTCACGGGATCTCGACCCTGAGCTACACCGTGCGCGACGACGGCGGGCTGACGTCGAGCTCGACGATCACCATCACGTCGAACGGTCTCCCCACGATTCAACCCGGCCGCGAGGACACCAACGGTCAGCCGACCGTGCATCTCCCGCTCATCGTCACCGAGCCCGATGGCGATCGGGTGGACGTCACCTGTGCACCGCCGGACGGCTTCGGCTATGCGATTCTCGTCAACCCCGGTCCTCAGGATCCCTTCAACCCGCAGTTCGAACTCGTCGTCAGCGTGCCCGCCACCTTCGCCGATGATCCGCTCAATTCGGTAACGATCCCGTGCACGGTGACCGACGAGTTCGGCGCAGCAGCCACCGCCCCAATCACCATCACGGTGTAGCGAGATTCGGGTTAGCGCAAGGGTGATTGGGTGCGGCGGCGCAACGAGCGGGTACTGAGCCACCATTTCCAACGCCACCATCTCGACGATGAGTTGCGGATGCTCGACTCGACCATTCGCAGCTGATCAACAGCATCGGCGGCCCGCTGGGGATCACACGATGCGGTGGCAAAGGTAACGGCATCGGCGTGGCGCTGGAGACGACCGAGGGGCGGCCCGGCCGCCGGCTGCATCTTGACACCGGCCTCGACTAGTTCGGCGTTGGTGTCGCTGCTCTGCAGGGTCGCACCGGCGTCGACGAGGGCATCGGTTGCCAACGTCCATGCCGTGCTGACCCGGCGCGCCGGATCGTTGGCCTTCAGGCCCTTGCGGCGCCGCACCTTCTTCCACGTGACGATGATTGCAAAGACGATGACCGGCCACAGCAGCAAGCCGGTGAACACCCCACCTCGCAGCGCCCACACGCGTACCGCCGACCACCGTTCGGTCGCCTGCGGCGGTATCGCAGCTTCGACAGGTTCATTGGGATCGGCGTCGTCAACGAGTGGAGGATCCAGCGGCTGCGCCGCGGGAGGCGTTTCTGGCCGGCCGGGCGGCGTCTCTTGGCCCTGTGCACCCGGCGTTTCTTCCGGCAGCACATCGACGGTGACCCATCCGTCGTCCACGAGCACTTCCGGCCAGGCAACGGCCATCGAGGTGGTGATCGTTGCCGACGACGACGTCGTGTCGGTCTCGTAGCCGGTGGCGATGCGGGCGTCGACGCCGAGGCTGCGGGCCAGCAGCACGAAGCCCGTGATGAACTGCTCGGGGTTACCGACCTTGGAGTTGCGCAGGAACGTGTCGACCAGGTTCTGCTGCACCCCGCCCGGCCTATCGGAGTTCAGCTGGTAGTCCTCGAGCAGCGCGGCGGCCAGTGTGGCCACCTGCTCGGCGACGGTGCCATCACCGGCGAGCTTCCTGGCCAGCGCCTCGTACGAGCTCTCGATCTCAGTCGGCTGCACGGTCGCGACCGCGTCGACGGTCGTGGGATCGAAGTCGATCAGTGGCTCGACGGTGAACACAGTGACGGCCGGTCGTTCGTCGCCGCTGATCCTGACGACCCGTCGCTTGGAATCGGACTCGACAGGGCTGCTGCTGCGCAGCAGTCGACCGGGAGCTACCCACAGCACCGTGTCGGAGCGCAATGCCGTAATCCTGACTGACACCTGCTCGGCGCCGGTGGGCTCATCGAGCCTGTTGCCGGTGGGGATGATGCGACCGCTGGTTGACCACGACTCGCCGTTGTAGATGTCGAGCGCAGCCGCTCGCCAACGCTGCAACTGCCCGAGTGCGGGCGATTCAACGCTGTACAGGTCACGAGGTGTTGTTGCGTCGCGTTGTGCCGAGACATCGGCCAAGGGATCGAGCAGCGAGAGCTGGCTGGTGGCCTCTTCGCGGTGACGCGGATTGGCTCGATCGGCAACGGCAACGCCCACGCCAATGGTCGTGACCAGGGCAGCCAACCCGATCGATACGGCGACGACCGAACCCGAACGCACACTGGCGACTCGATCGTCGAGACCGATCCACAGCAGCACAAATGCCGAGGCGGCTCCCAGGGCCACCGACTGCCACTGTGGGCCATCGGGAGCACCAAACGCGATCATCGCGACCATCGCGACCATCAGCGGCGCAATGGCGAGTGCCCGCCAACGAGCACGCATGGCCAAATCAGTCGCCAGCGCAGTGGCAGCGAAGATCAGCGCTGCCAGGGCCACGAAGATCGTTGGAAACCGCGGGCTGGGCCACGCGGTGGTGACAACCTGGCGAGACCCATCGAGCAGGCCACGAACAAACGACGCCGACGTGCCATTCGACGCGTAGGCCACGAACATCCCCGAACCCACGAACGCGACACCCTGGCTAATCGCCCGAACCACGATGTTCAGACGCGACAGGAGCCATCCGACAAGCACGGCGACGACCGCCGGAACCAGCAGGACGGGTTCGAGACGAGTCCCGACGACTCGAGCCCCGCTGAGCGCCAGGCCGCAGCCGAACAACAGCACGGCCAGGGCCCGGACGACTCGACGACCATTGGTCAGACTCGGCTTGGCTGCTAGTTCCATTGCGCCCACCGCTCTGCGAACTGACTGGCATCGTTGGCCGCGATCGCCGAACACGCCAGGCCGGCGGTACCTGCCCCGACCCCGATTCTGGCGACGCTGATCTGATCGCCGTGCGAGAAGATGGTCGACGGGCCCCTCGGGCCGGTCACCACCAACACCGCCACCCCGCCGAGGCCACCCGTGAACAAGCTGGCAACGGACAACACATCGGTGCCGCTTCCCTGCTCGAGCGGCGTCAGCAGGTCGAGCATCTCGGACTGGTCGACCAGTGGATACGGCCGACCGGCACGCAATCGCGATGTCGACCGAACCACCACGTCGAGTCCCGACCGCAGCGCAAAAGCTGCCACGCTGGCGCCCGCATCGACGATCTCTTCGAAGTCGTCGGCGGTGGCCACATCGGTGGATGTGTCGATGACGACCGTGAACTCATGCCGACGAAGATCGACGAACTCGCGGATCATCAGCGTCGCCGCCCGAGCCGAGGTAGGCCAGTGGATGAGCCGGGTGTCATCGCCATATTGATATTCGCGAAGCGATTGAAAACCCGACTGCGGATCACCCGACGGCCGACGCAGGACGGCGTCGTTGGTGATCACCCTGACGGCACCTGACGCGGTGATCAACGGGTACACCCGAGGGTGCACCACGACCATCCCCATCTGGCCGAGCGGGCTGCTGGCCGTGGCCAGGCCGAGCTGATCGATGCGTTCGAACGACAACGGACCGATAGGGAAAATGCCTCGACGGCGAGTTTTGAACTGGGCATCGACCTCGTGGCGGGTCATACGCGGCAACGTCGGGATGCCAAACGACTGCTGAATGCCCTGAAACTCGTCGGTCAGGCGTGTCGAACCGAGCCGATGCTGTGACTGGTTGAAGATCTGGTATCGAACGTGCACGACCTCGCCACGGGCGACTCGGGCCGTGATGAGACGCCGGCGAGCAGTGTGACGTGTCGGTCGTCGGGACGTGTACAACGCGAAAGCAACGGCAACAGTGCCGGCAGCGGCCAGGGCCAGCAGCTCCTCGTACTGCCAGACGAGCCCGAAGAACGCACTGATCACGGTGCCGATCAGCACGCCGAGCCCGGTGCGAGTCAGCACGCCGTCATCCCTCGCGGTGGCGGGGTACTGCGATGTCGTCGACGATCTCGGCCAACACCTGTTCACTGCGCACCCCACGCAGTTCGGCCTCGGAACTCAGTGAAATGCGGTGGCCGAAGACCGGCTCGATCAACGTCTTGATGTCGTCTGGTGTCACGTAGCCGCGCTGCTCAGAGGCGGCGTACGCCTTGGCTACTCGCATGAGTGACAGTGTTCCACGAGTTGACACACCGAGCCGTAAGTCGGGATGGCCACGAGTCGCGTTGGCCAGACGAACGATGTAGTCGTTGATGCTGTGCACGACCTCGGTCTGCTCGATCGCGGCGATGAGCTGCTCGAGTTGCGTGGCGTTGGTCACCGCCGGCACGCCACGATCGCGGTTCTCGCGTCGGTACGCCTCGAGCACGGTGACCTCCGTTGCCTGGTCGGCATAGCCGAGCGAGAGTTTCATGGCGAATCGGTCGAGTTGCACATCGGGCAATGGGAATGTGCCATGGAAGTCGCGCGGGTTCTGCGTGGCGATGACGAAGAACGGTCGAGGAACAAGATGTGGAACGCCATCGGCGGTGACCTGTCGCTCTTCCATCACCTCGAGCAACGCCGATTGAGTCTTCGGGCTGGCGCGGTTGATCTCGTCGCCGATCAGCACGTTCGTGAAGACGGGGCCCTGACGAAACGAGAACGACGAGGTTCGCTGGTCGAAGACCATGACCCCGGTGACATCGCTCGGCAGCAGGTCGGGTGTGAACTGCACGCGCTTCCACGAACCAGCGATCGACCCGGCGATCGCCTTTGCCATCGAGGTCTTGCCGGTTCCAGGAACGTCGTCGATCAGCAGGTGACCCTCGGTCAGCAGGCAGCACAATGCCAGCCGAATCGATTCGGCCTTGCCACGAACGATGCTTTCGACGTTGTCGATCAAAGCGTGGAATACGCTGGCTACCTGGTCCGCCATGGCCGGTGATGCTATCGCTCATCTATCCTGGGTGCGGGTACTGCCGCATTTCCAAAGTCAGAACTTGACGTTGTCTTGAACATTGGGGTTATCTCGTGGATCTGTCATACCGATAACAAGATCATGAGGCCCGTGTCCGTCCCCGAGCCCCAAGTATTCCTACGGTCGCGTCCGAGCTCATGGACCTGATCGTTTCGACACCTCAGGGCGAAGCCGAGATCTCGGTGAACGACGTCCACGAGTCGGTCACCGTCGGTGATCTACTGACCCGTGTCCTCACCTCGGCGCCACCGAGTCTCGTCTACATCGACGAACGGCCAACACCAACTGGCACGTTGATGAGCGCTGCCGGCCTTGTCACGGGATCCGTCATCGAGGTCACCGCGCCAATCGGGCGCACCGGTGACGGCCAGATCACGCTGGTTCAGGCCGCGGGCGAAGGAGGAGGCAATCGCCGACCGCTGCAGCCGGGCCGCTACTCGTTGGGGACCGCACGACGCGCGAACGTAGCGCCGCTGACGTTCAACCAAGTCTTGGTACCGCGCTGCGAAATCGTCGTCGAGCATTCGGGTCGTGTCAGCGTTGTGGCGAACCAGGGCGATCTCGATGGCCATGTGGCAACCAACCCGGCCCTCTGGGAGCAGCAGCGTCTGCGCATCGGCCACCGCGTGTTCAGGCTCGACACGGCTATCCACGATCGCGCCAGCTCCTTGCTGCCGACACCGCTGGGGCAGCTCAACTTCGTGCGCGGTGCACGCCACGGGGCCGCGCCCGATCCCGAACCGAGTGGTCGATCACGAAATGGCGGCAGACGTCTGCGTGGTCGGCGAAACCAGCGAGTCGAAGCGACACAACAGCTTCCGGTCGTTTCAGTCGACCCAGCCACGCTCGCCTACGAAACTGAGCTCGACGGCATCCGGCGCACCCATCTGGACCTGGCTGAAGTCATTCGGAGAGCAACCCAGTTGTCAGAGCGCCTGTGGGAGCGTCGTCCGGCCGACGACGACGCGTTCGTGTTCAGTGTGGGCCTCGCCGATCAGCCATGGTCGCCCCACGACGCTGCGAACCTCGAGCGACGCGAACTGGCATTGCTGCCCTCGGCGCCGGTGCTGGTGGATCTGGTCAATCAACGCGGCGTCGGCTTTGCCAGCACACCGCCACAAGCTCGGGCGGCAGCGCGAGCCCTCGTGATGCAAGCCTGCGTAGCCCACAGCCCAGCGGATCTCGATGTCGTCGTGCTGGCGACGCCAGCGGGGGCCGCTCGCTGGGAATGGATCAAGTGGCTGCCCCACGCACGGGGTTCGCACGGCGTACAGCTCCTCAGCGGCGACGAAGCAATCACCGACTGGGTCAACTCGCAGCGCACCCTCACCACGGTCGTCGCCTCCATCCAATCCCTTGGCCGCCCAATCACGCCGAGCCGGTTGACGCTGGCGGTGATCGACGATCCTGCGCTGTGGCGCGGCAGGGCGGCAATGCTGCGTGGACTGTTCGCCGAGGCACAACTGCCGGTGCGGTTCGTCGCCATAACCGACCGAGCCGACGACGTGCCGGCGGTCTGTACCACCGTCGTGCGCATCGAGGCCAATGGCGCCGCCGAGGTTGACTATCCGATCAGCGGACCCACAGTCACCGACGTCGTTCCCTTTGTCCTTGAACACGATGTCGCCGTCGCCGCGGCCCGCAAGCTCAGCCCGCTCGAAGACCACACCGCGCAACAGGCCACCAAGGCGGTGCTGCCGCCAGTGGTCTCGTTGTCGTCACTCGTCGATCCAGAAGGGCTCGAAGCCGGTCGTGTCGGCGAACGATGGGCCACGAGCCGCAAGAGCCGTCGACTGCGTGTTGTCGTCGGCGCAAACGAATCCGGCCCGGTCGAGATCGATCTGGCCGACGATGGTCCCCATGTGTTGGTCGTCGGGGCCGCGCGTTCTGGCAAGTCGGATCTGCTGCGAACGACCGTCGCCTCACTGATCGCAGTCAACCACCCGTCGGCTGTCAACATCATCTGCGTCGAGCCATCCGACGGATCGTCGTTCGGCGCATTCGCCGGAATCGACCACATTGTGGGCAGAGTCGACAACTTCGACGAGCACGGCGGTGTTCGGCTCATGCGTGCATTGCAGTCGGAGGTGAATCGGCGGGCGCGGATTTTGTCGGAGCACCACGCCGTCAGTATCGCCGACTTGCATGATGACGACGCGTCCGCCTCGATCCCACGGCTCGTCGTGCTGGTCGATGACGCTGACGACATCATGGTGCGGCATGGCGCGTTCTTACCGCAACTGATCGAGCTGACCGATCGCTCGCGCCATCTCGGACTCCATGTCATCGTGGCGGCCGAGCAGTTGTCCCGATCGATCGAACACATCCTCAAGTCCTTCGCCAGTATTCGAATTGCATTGCGAATGACCGACCCAGTCGAGGCGATCGCCTTGATGGGCAGCCGCGATCCTGTGCAGATCTCGTTGCACGCGCCGGGTCGCGGCGCGCTGCGAATCGGAGACGATGTCGCACTCCCCATTCAGTTCGCCTCGGCGGCGGCAGCGTCCGCGGAGCTGATGGAGATCACGCCATTCATTCTCGCCCGCGATCTCAACGCCGCCGAACGCAAGGTCACCGTGCGACCGACCACCACGGCACAGCAGCGAGACGGGGGGCTTCGTCAACTCCTCGACGCAGTTGTCAAAGCAACAGCGAACGATCCGCACGGCTCGCCGCGGCCGATCCTGTGCCCGGAGCTGCCCATCGCACTGCCATACGACGAAGTCTCATCTCCGCGAGCAAGCACTCCCGACGCCGACGGAGCCGTATTCGCGCTCAGCGACCTTCCCGACGACCACACCCAGAACGCTCGCCGCTGGAGCCCAGCGCACGATGGCAATCTGCTCGTCGTCGGTGGCACTCCCGCCGAGCGCTCCGACGCCCTGGCCACGTTGTTCGTTGCGGCCACGGATCGCGTCCCCTCCGACCGACTGCACGGCTACGTGATCGATTGTGCAGCCGGAACGCTGCGAAGGTTGGGAGCCCTGGAGTTGCTGCCGGCCTGTGGCGCGGCTGCATCGACCGACGACCCCGATCGAATCTTGCGGATTCTGGTGCGGCTCACCGAAGAACTCGAGCGTCGCGGCTCCTACGACCACTCGTCGCCCGACGCCCACATCGTGCTGGCCGTCAATGACGTCGGGTCGCTCCTGCGCAGCCTCGAACTCGGCGGCGAGTTCGAGCAGGGGCGCGACTTGCTCGACCGCCTTGTCAGCCACGGACCACTCCACGGCATCACGACATTGATGAGTTCGGCGGGCGAGCATGCTGCGCCCGCGCGAATGCTCGGTCAGTTTCAGCAACGCATCATCTTGCGTCTCGAGGATCGCGGCGCGTACAGGGCGTTGGGTATCGAGCCCGGTCGTATCCCACGACAGGTTCCAGGACGGGCCATCACGTTGCCCGACGGTGTCGAGATCCAGATCGCATCGATCGACGACCTCGCCGCAGCGGTTGCCGAGCGTCGTGACCGAACCGACGCCACACATGGACCGGTCAGGATTGCCCGGACGCCCGATGTTGTGTCGCTCGCCGAGTTCAGCGAGGCAGCCGCATATGAACACGATCAATGGAATCTGCCGGTCGGGCTCGATACGCGCACCCTTGTTCCGGCGGCGCTGCATCTGAACTCGCCGAGCGGGGCGCTGATCCTGGGCGACGCCGGCACCGGCAAGTCGACCCTGCTCGCAAACATCGCTCGGTGCGCATTGCAGGTCAATGCAGACGTCGACATCCATGCCATCGCCGCGACATGGAGCCCACTGTTGCTGCTCCCCCGTCTGACAAGCGCGACGACCATGGCCGGGATCGAGAAGTGGGCGGCGGAGTTCTTCGATCGCACCGATCGAACCCGACTCGTGCTTGTCGACGATGCCGATCGCCTGGACGGCCCGATCCTCGAACGACTTGCGGCGCTCAGCGACCCCCGTCTCGTCGTGGTTGCAGCGGGACGCATACGTGATCTCGAACTCCCGGCACACTGGACGGCACCACTGCGCAAGTCGCGGGTCGCCGTCATCTTGCGTCCTCTCGCGGGCGATGGCGCGATGTTCGGCTTGCACCTGCACGTCACCTCGTCGTACCCCGCGCACGGCCGCGGCCTGCTGATCGACGACGATACGACGATGCCGATTCTCGTTGCCGGTGCGACCGACGACAGCCAGGACCCTGCAGGCAACGAGACAACCGTCGAGGAAGGCGAGCCATGATGCGGCGCGGCGACGGTATCGGCATCGAAGTTCTGCCCGACGCGCTGCGCGGTGTGCGGCTGCAGCAAGACGCACCAGGCCGGGTCGCCAAGGTTGCCGGCGTGGCGTGCGACACCAACAACGACCTCTTGCTGCTCGATGGCCTCACCCGCCTGCGCAGTTTGCTCGACGAGGCAGGCCAGCCGACGCGAGTGTGCCTGTGGAGCCAGGACTGTTTCATCCAATCGCTCGACATCACTGGGTGGAGCACGACCGAGCTCAACCTGCATCGTTCGAAGCTGGTCGACATCTCGGCAACGATCGAGATGGCCTCGAGTGCTCGCAGGCTGCTGGCCCACCTGCGAACCGACATGATTCGCCACCGGCGAGTCGAGCGCTTTGTTCGGCAAGCTGGATTTGATCTCGAGTCGATCGAGCCAACGCCCATGGCCATCGCCCGTCTGGTTCCGGCCTACACGATACGTCTCATCGGCAGTCGTGGCGACGCGCAGCCATGGATGGCGATCGTGCACGACCACCTCGTGCTCGCCGCTGCACCGGTGTTCGAGGGCCACGCCGAAACACGCCGCACAGAGCTTCTGGCCGCCAGTTGGTCCGCACCGATCGAGGATCTGCGCGAACGACTGCTCGATCCGGTCGATCTCGCCGCCGCCGTCAACCAGCATGCCGGCATCGCCGTCTCACTGGGGTTGAGTCTCGTCGGCGACGCCTACCCCGAGTTCCCCGACACGCACCCCGCTTGGGGCCCCCGTCTGGCCGGTGCGCTCGGCGCAGCCGTTGCGGCAGCTGGCCTCGCCGGTCGAGTGCACCAGGTGCAGCCGCTCGTCGCCCCGCACGCGTTCAGCGACGACGGAGGTGTGTGGGTCATCGAGCGGATCGGTGATGTGGCACCGAGCGCGCAGCCGCCGGTGCAACGGAAACGTGGGGTGGCTCGCCGAGCCGATCGCTGACCTAGCCGGATGTGCTGACCGCGGCGGCAACGATCTCGTGAACGAGGTCGCCCGTCAACTCGTCGTGCTCGCACAACGCATCGGCGACTGCCAGCAGTGCACTTCGGTGCTCCAACAGCATGCATGCCGATCGGTCGGCCGCTTTGTTCATGATGTCGTCGGCCTGCACCCTTGACGGCTCGTCGGCGAACACCTTGGCAGTGATGTTGCCCGTCATGTGCATTTCGGCAGCCTCGAGGCTCAGCAAGCTGTCGCCGGCGCCGACGGTGCCGATCAGCTGCGCAGCAATGTTCGTGGCCGCCGCCAGGTCCGAGGCGATCCCCGTCGATGCCTCGCCGTACTCCTGGATCTCAGCAGCCCTGCCAGCGAGCGCGACCACGATGAGATCGCGCAACTCCGATGGCGTGCGGAGATGGCGTTCCTCGCCGTCGTCGTGGGCGACGAGTCCAAGCGAGCTGCTGCGACGCAGGATCGACGCGACGCGAACTTCGCGGCCGACGAGCACGGCGATCACCGCATGGCCGGCCTCGTGGATGGCGATTCGGCGACGCTCGTCGGGCTGGTAGCCGACATCTTGGGCGAGGCCGACTTCAGTGATCATCTGGGCTTCGACGAGGTCCTCGATGTCGAGGGATCTGCGCCCCTTGCGCAGGGCGATGATCAACGCCTCGTCGAGCAGTCGCTCGATCCGAACCGGGCTGTAGCCGGCGGTGCGGTCGGCGATACCGATGGCGGTGACCGACGGCTCGTGCGACTTCTTCGCCAAGTAGTAGGCGGCAATCGCCATGCGATCGGAGCGCGGCGGGAGAGCAAAATGAATGGTGCGGTCGAACCGGCCCGGCCGCATCAGTGCAGGGTCGAGCCCTTCGGCACGGTTGGTGGCTGCGAAAACCAAGACATTGGCCGGCTTCACATGCGGTCGGGGCAGAGCCTTGGCCGGAGGGAGGAGCAGGTTGATGCGATCGGTCATCTTGTTCTTCACCTTGTCCCAACCGGTTGGAAGGTCGAAGCTCTGCATCTGCACGAGCAACTCGTTGACGATGCCCGCAGCACCTTCACGCATGCCCCCTGTACCCATGCCAGAACGGGCCATGCCGATGGCATCGAACTCTTCGATGAACCCGATGGCGCCACCCTCGGCTCGAGCGGCCTTGCGCAGGGCCTTGAAGAACTGCCGGATCTTACGGTTGGTCATGCCGTAGAAATGGGACTGGAATTCGCTGGCAGACACGAACAGGAA
>JAYTZE010000389.1:0-6601 GCA_043742385.1 Ilumatobacteraceae bacterium | reverse complement strand
AGGTGTTGCTGGCCGAGGGTCCCGACGCGGCGATGCGTCAGTTCAACGGCGTCTAAGCGTTGGGGGGTGTCGGATGACGCACCAGAGGCACATGCGGGCACCGCTACCCTCAACAGCCAGATGTCGCTCGCCTCGCTTCCTCGTCTGCTCCGTGATGACACCGGGCTGATCCAGGCCTTCGGCAGTCCTGCGGCGCTGGTCGCCGTCCCCGAATCGGCGCGAGCCGTGACGGTCGCCGCGCTTGCCCAACTCGGTGATCGTCATCCGCTGCTCGTCGCCACGCCGACCGGGACAGACGCCGGGCAGTTGTACGACGATCTCTGTCAATTCATGCCGCCCGATTCGGTTGTGCTGTTCCCGGCCTGGGAGACCCTGCCGTTCGAGCGCATCAGTCCCAGCGTCGAGACCATGGGCCGACGCATGGATGTGCTGTGGCGACTACGCACTGAGCCGGCTGGAGGCACCAGGCCCCAGATCATCGTCGCCGGGGTTCGTGCGTTGTTGCAACGATTGAGCCCGGAGGCCATCAACGTCGAGCCGATCCATGTCCGCCCGAACGACGTGATCGATCCCGATGCGCTGCTCGACACGCTGATTGGCTTCGGCTACCGCCGCGAAGACCTGGTCGAGCACCGAGGCGAGGTGGCCCGACGTGGAGCGATCATCGACGTGTTCCCCTCGACCGCGGACGCGCCGATTCGCATTGACCTGTGGGGTGACGAAGTCGATCGCCTGACAGAGTTCACCGTCAACGACCAGCGCAGCACCGACGATCTGGTGGAAGTACGCATCTTCCCCGCCCGCGAGTTGTTGCCCAGCGACGCCGTGCGCAGCCGCGCTGCGGCCTTGGTGGGCGAAGAGCCGTGGGGGCGCGAGCAGTGGGAACGCCTGGCCGAAGGGACGGTCTTCGACGGCATGGAGAGTTGGCTGCCGTGGCTGGTCGACGGCGACACGCTGATCACCGACCTGCTGCCGGCATCTGGCAAGGTCGCTCTGCTCGAACCACGGCGCATGCGCGACCGGGCCAACGATCTGCTCGCCGAGGAAGACGACCTTGCTCGAACGCTCGCGTCGACCTGGGCCCGCGACGCCGACCGCAAGTTTCCCCGTCTGCACGCCGACACCGATCGGTTGTTGGGTATTGCCCAGTCGATGTGGACGCTGAGCTCCACTCCAGAACATCCCGACGCGCCGATGGTGCAGGCAACCGGGTGGGGGCCAGTGGTCGGCGACGGCGAGGGTCTGGCGAAGCGCCTGAGCGAGATGCTCGCCGACAAGTACCGCGTCGTGGTCGCTGCAGATGGAACCGGTAGCGCAACCCGCCTCGCCGAGCTCCTGCGCGATCGCGGGCTCGACTTCACCATCGCAACGGCGACGACCGACCTCACCAAGCCCGGCGGCTACGTGGTCACCGCTCCTCTGCACCGCGGTTGCTCCCTGCCCGACGCCAAGCTGGCGATTCTCGCCGAGGGCGACCTCACCGGCCGTCGGCGCACCCATCGCCAGCCGCGCCCTCGCAAACGACAGGGCACGGGCTTCTTCGAGGACTTGAAGCCCGGCAACTACGTCGTGCACTACCAACATGGCGTTGGTCACTACGAGGGCATGGTCAAGCGCACAATCGGCGGAACCGAGCGCGACTACCTTCTTCTGGGTTACAAGGGCGGCGACAAGCTGTACGTGCCCAGCGACCAGATCGACTCGCTGCGTCAATATGTCGGCGGCGAGGCTCCGACGTTGCATCGACTTGGGGGCGCCGACTTCGCCAAGGCCAAGTCGCGAGTTCGCAGCGCAGTGCGCGAGATCGCCCAGGAACTTGTGGTGCTGTACCAGAAGCGGGTCAACGCGAAGGGACATGCGTTCGGCAGCGACACACCGTGGCAGGCGGAGATGGAGGACGGGTTTCCGTTCGTGGAGACTCCTGACCAGCGCGTCGCCATCGACGACGTGAAGCTCGACATGGAGCGCCCGTACCCCATGGACCGACTGCTGTGCGGTGACGTCGGCTTCGGCAAGACCGAGGTAGCCATTCGTGCCGCGTTCAAGGCGATCCAAGACGGCAAGCAGGTCGCCGTGCTGGCCCCAACGACCTTGCTCGTCACCCAGCACGGCAACACCTTCGCCGACCGCTTCGCCGGCTACCCGATTCGCGTCGAGACGCTGAGCCGCTTCCTGACCAACAAGGAGGCCAAGCGTGTGATAGACGGGTTGGCCAGCGGCGAGGTCGACTGCGTCATCGGTACGCATCGCCTCTTGCAGGAGGGCGTCACGTTCAAAGACCTTGGCCTCTTGATCGTCGACGAGGAGCAGCGATTCGGGGTGCAAGCCAAGGAGACGATGAAGAAGCTGAAGGTCAACGTCGACGTGTTGACGTTGAGCGCGACGCCCATTCCGCGCACGTTGGAGATGAGTCTTGTCGGCATCCGCGACCTGTCGCTGCTGCAAACGCCGCCAGCCGATCGCCAACCGATCCTCACCTTTGTCGGCGAGTACGACGAACGCGTCGCAATCGAGGCATTGCGACGTGAGCTGCTGCGCGAGGGACAGGTGTTCTGGGTGCACAACCGGGTCAAGACGATCTCGCAGTGTGCCGAGCGGTTGCGCGAACTGGTGCCAGAGGCACGAATCGCCGTTGCTCACGGGCAGATGGACGAAGGATCGCTCGAGCAGATCGTCGTGGACTTCTGGGAGGGTCGCTACGACGTTCTGGTGTGTACCACGATCATCGAGAGCGGCATCGACATGCCGACGGTCAACACGCTGGTGGTCGAGCGCGCCGACTTGCTGGGATTGGGGCAGATGCACCAGCTCCGCGGGCGAGTGGGCCGCAGCGGGTCTCGCGCCTATGCGTATCTCTTCCACCCGCGCGACGCTCGGCTGACAGAGGAGGCCTACGAGCGGCTGCGTACCATCGGTGAGGCCACCGATCTCGGTAGCGGGTTCAAGATCGCCATGCGCGACCTCGAGATACGTGGCGCCGGCAATCTGCTCGGCGAATCGCAGAGCGGTCACATTGCAGCAGTTGGCTACGACCTCTACTGCCAGATGGTCACCGAGGCCGTGGGTGAAATGAAAGGCGAGCCCCAAAACGAGCCGAGCGAGCTGAAACTCGATGTGCCCACCGATGCGTATCTGCCGGTCGACTATGTGACCAAGGAGGAGTCGCGACTCGAGGCGTACCGCCGCTTGGCGGCGGTCACGTCGGCGGCGGAGGTCGACGACATCCGCAGCGAATCGGAAGACCGATATGGCCCTGTGCCCCTGCCGGCCGACGCGTTGCTGAACGTCGGCTACCTGCGCGCCGAATGTCATCGGTTGGGTCTGCGCGATGTGTCGATCGCCGCCAGCCAGGCGCGGCTGGCGCCGTTGTCGCTGAAGACCAGCGCAGAGATGCGCCTCCAGCGCTTGGCCCGCGACGCAATCTTCAAACCCGACTCGCAGCAGCTCGTCATCCCGATCAAGCGCGGCGCCGAACCCGCCGAGTTCCTGGTCGCTTTTCTTCGCGAGCTGATACCGGCATGACAGATTTCACATGAGGCTGCAGATCGCCAAGCCTGGCGAACATGTCGCGTTGGTCGGATGGCCATTTGATCAGCGTCTCGACGAATGGACCATCGATGGGTTACACGACGTCGCGGGTCTGCATCGACACGTCGTTCGCCTGGTCGAGGCGGGCGACACGAGCTATGTCGTCAAGGAAATACCCGACCACCTGGCCGAGCGCGAATGGCGGCTGCTTCGCGAGCTCGGCGATGCCGGTTTGCCGACTGCGGAGGTGATCGGCGTAGTCACCGAGCGCGACGCCGAGTTGGGCGGACTGTTGATCACACGCAACATCGACTATTCCCTCCCGTATCGAGTGCTGCTATCGGGGCGCGGGCTGCAGATCCCATACCTCGGCGAGCGGTTGTTGGACGCACTGGCGGGCCTGCTGGTCAGATTGCATCTTGCCGGGTTCTACTGGGGCGACTGCTCGCTGTCGAACACACTGTTCCGCCGCGACGCTGGCGCGCTGAGCGCGTACATCATCGACGTCGAGACCGGCGAGCGCCACCCGACCCTATCGGACGGGCAACGACGACACGATCTGAACATCGCCATCGAGAATGTGGCCGGCGATCTGGAGGATCTGCAGGCCGGCGGTCTGTTGGCCGACGGGATCGACCCGATCTCTACGGCCCAGGCCATCGAGATGACCTATCAACGTCTGTGGGTCGAACTGACCGGTACCGACGAATTCGACGTCAACGAGACATTCCGTATCGACCACCGGCTGCAGCGACTGCACGACCTCGGCTTCGACGCGTCGGAGCTCGAGCTGTACACCACCGCTGGCGGGTCGAAGTTGCGGATGATCCCTCGTGTGGTCGAGCACGGTTTCCACGGGCAGCGACTGAAGACTCTGACCGGATTGGAAACCGGCGAGAACCAGGCTCGACGCCTGCTGAACGACATCAGCAGATATCGCGCCGTGCTCGAACGCGAGGAGTTGCGACGGCTTCCCGAGACCGTGGCCGCGGCCCGATGGCTCGACGAGCGGTTCGAACCGACCATCGATGGCGTGCCACCGGACCTGGTCGGTAAACTCGAACCCGCCGAGCTGTACCACCAGGTGTTGGAGCACCTCTGGTTCATGTCCGAGGCTGCGGGTGGCGACGTCGGTCTGGGCGAGGCCGTCACGTCGTACGTACGCGATGTGCTGACACCGCTACCGAGTGAGCTCCGAACAGCTGAGCGGTCATGGGCCGACGATGACTGGACCATCGACGACTGGGCAGCCGATGGCTGGGTCGCTGATGATTCGGCGCCCAAGCCAGACGTAGCCAAGCCAGACCTAGCCAAGCCAGACCTAGCCAAGCCAGACGTAGCCAAGGCAGCCGACGAATGACAGCGACCATTAGAGTCGTGACGTGAATCGACGTCATTCGGGCGTTCGCGCCAAAGTTGTCGCCATCAGCTGTGCGATGGTCGCGGTCTCAGCCTTGTCATCGTGTGCCACGTTCGACCGCAACGACGTCGCCGCCAAGGTCGGCGATCGCAGCCTCAGCGCGAAGGAGGCGCAGGCCTTGGTCGGCGCGACCGCCCAGCAAGCGACGGGCGACCAGTTACGCACCACATTGACAGCGTGGATCACCCACGACGTACTGGGTGACCTGGGCAAAGGGGTATACGAGCAGGGCATCTCGGCAAGCCCCGTCGTCTGTCTTGCTGCGATTCCGGTTGCTTCCATCGACGCGACAGCGTCGATCATGGCCGCACTGGAGTCGGGCATGTCGTTCGCCGATGCAGCGCAGCAGTTCTCCGGCGACACCGAACTCGCCAACAGCGGTGGCATCGTGGTGGCGGCCGACGGGACCGAGTGCATGGCTCCAGTAGAACTCGCTCCCGCCGTGGCTGAGGCCCTGACGACAACCCCCGTCGGACAGCCACTGGCCGCTGACCTCGACACGTTCTCGGCAGTGTTGCTGCTGCGCCCGTACGACGACCTGTCGTTCGAGACGCAGGCGACCGTCTCGGCGGCCGCGCTACCATCCGATCAACTGACCACGATTTTCGCAGATGCCCAGGTCTACGTCGACCCCCGTTACGGCAGGTGGGATCCCGACAGCGCGACGGTCGTGTCGCTGACCTCGTGACGAGCCGGGACACTCACGTCACGGTCGGGCGAATCACCATCGTCGGACTGGGTCCGGCAGGGTCGGAGTACGTAACTCAACAGACGCTCGATGCAATCGCGTCGCACGCTCATCGGTTCATCCGCACGACTCAGCATCCCTCTGCAGCGGTCGCGGGCACAGCGAGCTCGTTCGACGACATCTACGAGGTGGCCGACACGTTCGCCGATGTGTATGCCGAGATCAGTGAACGCCTGATCGCTGCAGCAATCGAGCATGGCGACGTCCTCTACGCCGTGCCTGGGTCTCCCCTGGTGCTCGAACGCACAGTGCGCCTACTGCTCGCCGACGACAGAGTTGACTGCACGGTCCTGCCGGCTATGTCGTTCCTCGACATCGCGTTCGCCAGGCTGGGCATCGATCCCGTCGATACAGGTGTGCGGTTGATCGACGGCCACGACTTCGCTACTGCCGCAGCAGGTGATCACGGGCCGTTGTTCGTGGCCCACACCCACGCCAACTGGGTGCTCAGCGACATCAAGCTCGCAGTCGAGCGAGCCACAGGTGACGAACCAGTGGTGATCCTGCAACGGCTCGGGACGCCTGACGAATTGATCACCAACACCACGTGGGCTGAGCTCGACCGAACGGTCGAAGCGGATCACCTGACGAGCATCTACATTCCGCACCTCGGCGCGCCGGTTGGCGGATCGCTGGTCCGGTTCCACCAACTCGCCCGCACGCTGCGCGAACAATGTCCGTGGGATCAGGAGCAGACGCATCAGTCGCTGGTCAAGTACCTGCTCGAAGAGACATACGAGGTCGTCGACGCGCTGCAAGCCCTCGACCCCGATCTCCCGGATACCGACTCTGCGTTGATCGAGGAACTCGGGGATCTGCTGTATCAGGTCGAGTTTCACGCGACGATCGCCGAGCAGCAAGGCCGGTTCACCATGGCCGATGTCGTCGATGGGATTCACGACAAG
>JAYTZE010000388.1:0-1575 GCA_043742385.1 Ilumatobacteraceae bacterium | reverse complement strand
CGTCGAAGCGCAAGCCGAACCCGTTGGGGGCGACCAACTTGCTCAGGGTGCCAGGGGAAGGGAGGAACTTGCCGCCTGCCGGATCCTCGGCATTGATGCGCACCTCGATGCCATGGCCGCGAACGCAGGCATTCACCTCCTGCTGTGTCATCGGGAGTGGTTCGCCGCTGGCCACGCGAATCTGCCATTCGACGAGATCGATCCCGGTGATGGCCTCGGTGACCGGATGCTCGACCTGCAGGCGGGTGTTCATCTCCAGGAAGAAGAACTCGTTGTCCTGGTAGATGAACTCGACCGTTCCGGCGTTGTAGTAGCCAACGGCCTTGGCCGCCTTGATAGCCGCTTCGCCCATCGCTGCTTCGACACCGGGGGCGAGGTTGTCGGCAGGTGCTTCTTCGATCAACTTCTGGTGGCGGCGTTGCGCCGAGCAGTCGCGGGTGCTGATCCACACGACGTCACCGTGCTGGTCGCCGACGATCTGCACTTCGACATGGCGCGGCCAGGTGAGGTAGCGCTCGATGTAGATCTCGTCACGACCGAAGAACGCCTTCGACTCGCGCTTGGCGCTGTCCATCGCCTCGCCCACCTCCGAGGCGCTGAGCACCACCTTCATGCCGCGGCCGCCGCCGCCGTACGCGGCCTTGATCACCAGTGGATAGCCGTGCTCGGCACCGAAGGCGAGGATCTCGTCGGCCGACGTGGCGAACTCGGTGGTGCCCGGCACGATTGGCGCGCCTCCGCGTTGAGCAGCCCTGCGCGAACTGACCTTGTCGCCCATCTCGTCGATGGCTTCCGGTGGCGGACCGATGAATGTCACACCCTTGGCCGTGATCGCCCGGGCGAAGTCGGCGTTCTCGCTGAAGAATCCGTAACCGGGATGCACGCCGTCGGCACCGCTGTCGGTGATCGCCTTGAGGATGGCTTCGGTGTTGAGATAGCTCTCGGCAGCGGTCTGCCCACCGAGGGCATAGGCCTCGTCCGCGCGACGCACATGGAGGGCATCTCGATCGAGTTCGCTGTAGACCGCGACCGTCTTGATCCCGAGGTCGCGAGCGGCGCGAATGACACGCACGGCGATCTCTCCGCGGTTGGCAATCAGGATCTTGGTGAGCACGAGTGCCAATCTTGGTGCGATGACCACCCCGAGCGCCACCTGGCTGATCTCCGCCGTCGACGAAACCGGCAGTACCAACGCCGATCTGCTGGCCGCCGCCGAGGCGGGCGCCGCCGATCACACCGTGTTGATGGCCCGACATCAAACCGCGGGCCGGGGGCGTTTGAACCGCCAGTGGGTGGCACCGCCAGGCGCCAATCTGTTGGTGTCGTTGCTGTTTCGCGATGTGCCGCAGCACCCACACCAACTCACTCAACGGGTGGCCGTGGCCGCGTCTCGAGCATGCCACGACGTCGCCGGCGTGTCGCCGAACCTGAAATGGCCGAACGATCTGTTGCTCGACGGGCGCAAGCTCGCGGGTGTGCTCGCCCAGGCGGGCGGCAACCCGGTGCACTACGTCGTCGTTGGCATCGGACTCAACGTTGGGTGGGCCCCCGAGGGTGCAGCACTGCTCGGTGAGA
>JAYTZE010000387.1:0-3359 GCA_043742385.1 Ilumatobacteraceae bacterium | reverse complement strand
TTCGATCCCCGCGGTGTCGACCGCTCGGGAGGGATTCGATGCGTGAGCGACGAGTTCGTCGACGAGCATCTCTACCTCGACGACACACCCGACACTCCCGAGGAACAAGCACTGAAAGACGAAGCGGAGGACGGGTTCATCGACGGATGCAAGCAGAAGTACGGCGACACGATGCGGTTCTATTCGACCGAGAACACTGCGCGTGACATGGATGCCATCAGGGCGGCGCTCGGTGACGACCAGATCTCGTTCCTCGGAATCTCCTGGGGCACCTACCTGGGTGCGACGTACGCGACGATGTACCCCGATCGCGTCCGAGCGATGGTGCTCGACTCGGCCTACGACCCGGACGGCGACACCGTGCAACAGCAATACGAGACGCAACTGGTGGGGTTCGAAGGTGCGTTCAACAACTGGGCGGCATGGTGTGAAGGTGACACCGCATGCGATTTCACGGCCACAGACGTCGGCGCCCGCTGGGATGCGTTGAAGCAACAGTTGGACGATGCGCCGATCACCGGGGCCGGTGGACGCGTGGCGAACAACGCCACGATGGAGCGAGCCACCAGGGCCGCGTTGTACAGCGAGAATCAATGGGCGGTGCTGGCGCAGGCCCTCGCACAGGCGGAGGCCGGCAACGTTGCCGGAATCTTCGCGGTGGCCGATTCGTACAACGGTCGAAGCGAGGAAGGCACCTTCACCACGTTGTTCCAATCGTTCCCAGTCATTCAATGCGCCAGCGGTATCGGACTCGCGCCGCCCGACGATCCCGAGGCGCTGGCCGCAACACTTCGCGCCGCGGCACCCCGGTTCGCCAAGAGCATCACTGCCGACGACCTGATATCGGAGGCAGAGACGTGTGATCAACTGGTCGGCGACGTCGATCCCGTCAAACTGTCGTATGCCGGTGACGGCCCGATCGTGGTGGTCGGCGGCGCCAACGACCCGGCGACGCCGATGCGTTGGGCGCAAGAGCTGACTGCACGCCTGGGACCGAATACCCGATTGGTGACCTCCACCGGCGAAGGCCACGGCCAGCTGCTGGTGAGCAGCTGCGTGACCGCCATTGAAGCCGCGCTACTGACCGACTTGGTGTTGCCCGATCTCGGCACCGTCTGTGGCGCCGACCCGATCGTCGACAAACCGGACTGGTGGGATGGCCTGCCCGTACCCGGCGAAGTCTCCGACATCACGGCTCTGCCTGCCGTCGCCGCAGCGCTCGGTGCATCGCCTACCCAGCTCTTCAGCGAGATGCGCACCACGTCGCTGAGCGTCGACGAGGTGATATCCGCCTACACCGATGCGATGAGTGAGGCCGGCTTCCAGCAATTCGACGCGCCGCCCGCACTCCCGATCGAGGACACGGCACAGGGCGCTTACGTCGACTTCGGCGGCAGGGCATTGTTGGTGGTTGCCATCGGACCAAAGGCGTTCGACGACAGGTCGCTGCAGAGCGCCAAGGTCGAGGTGCCACCGAACACCACGGTGGTATGGCTGATCGCGGTGCCGATTTAGGCGACCGATCGGAGTCGCGGGGCTTCGAATCCCAAGGCCTGCCATAGTTCTGCCCGAAGGCGATCGGACCTCGGCGGCTGCAGTTGATTGGTGACGATCACGCCCTCGATCATGTCGCCGACGATGGCCGCCCATGGGCGACCCTTCAACTGCACGGCCACGACCGCTCCATTGGCCACACGACGCAGCGAACGATCGACCCCTGCGATCCGCGGTGGGCAGCGAAAACCGGGCGCAACCAAACCTCGGCGACGAACTTCGCGACCGATCGTGCGGGCGGCGTGGGCGAAGTCGAGGGAGGTATTGCTGACGGGCATGGGATCAGTGTCGCGCAGGGGTGTTACAACCCGGCTGTGACACCCCCTGGTTAGTCTCGACAGCGTGGACGAATCAGCGCAGATCAACCCGGCCCAACTCAATCCGGCCCAACTCAATCCGGCACAGCAGCGCACTCTCGCCCTCCTGCGGCGCTCCGCCGAGCCGACGGTGTTCGATGCCGCGCTTGTCAATGATCTACGCGACCAGGCCAACAAAGCGTTCGCCCACTTCAGCGAGCGCCTCGATGGCCACACGCTGTTCGTCACCAAGCACACCTTGGCCAGCGTGCACGACTGCGAAGTGCACTTTCTGGCACCTGACGACTTCGAATGGACACCGGCTCGCGCCCGCGGACAGGTCGCTCACAAAGCAATCCAGCTGATGCTCAATTGGCGGGGGGAGCCAAGCCCTCGCGAGCTCGTCGACGAAGCCCTGGCCCGCCTCGGCGACGAGGAGCGCGACTTCGGCCGCTGGATAGCCGCCCTCTCCCCTGGCGACGAGGCCGACCTGCGTGGCCAGGCGGTCGAGCGGGTCAGCAAGTTCTCCGAGTGCTTTCCGCCCCTCGATGTACGCAGCAACCCGGCCACCGAGGCCGCCGCGCAATGGCCGCTCGATCATCCCATCCTGCTGCGGGCCCGAGTCGACCTCGTGATGGGCCGCCCCAGCGGTCGCGAAAGCCGCAAGGTCATCATCGATCTGAAGACCGGCAGGGTCAGCCAGCGTCACCGCGAAGACCTGCGGTTCTATGCGCTGGTCGAGACCCTGGTTCGCGATGTGCCGCCGCGCAAGCTGGCCACCTTCTATCTCGATTCCGCCCAACCGATCGTCGAAGACGTGACCGAAGGGGTGTTGCGTACCGCACTGCGCCGAACCCTCGACGGTATCCATCGGCTCATCCAGCTGCAGATCGAGGGTGAGACAGCCCTCAAGAAGCCGGGCATTTCGTGCCGCTGGTGCCCGTATCGCGGCGAGTGCACCGAGGGCCAGACGTACCTGAAGGGAGGCGACGACGAGATCGAACCGTGATCAGGTGGTGACCCGTACCTCGTCACCAATTTGCAGCCAGTCCCACACCACTGGACCCTGATCCGGAAGCACTCGGATGCATCCGGCCGAGTCGCCATGACGTTCCTCGGCACCCACCGATACGAGCGGTTGTACGAACTCACCGTTTCGCAGCACCGGCACGGTGTGGAACGCGACCCTCGCCCCGGTCTGTATGCCACGGGTGAAGGCGACGAAGTGCGTCATCGTGCTGTAGTGCCCACCGAACGTCGATGAGGCGTTCATGGATTTGGCGTAGATGGGATACGTGCCGGGCTCGGGCTGGTTCACCGCGGTCGTGATGACGAACTCGGGCAATGCAACGCCGTTGTCGCACAACCATGCCCGCTGGCGGTCGCGGTCGATCACCGCGCCATGCGGCGTAGTCGGACAATTGGGATCGACCAGCGGGGCAGGCGCCGTCGTCGTTGTTGGTTCGGCAATCGTCGTTGTTGGTTCGGCAATCGTCGTTGTTGTGTCAG
>JAYTZE010000386.1:0-1577 GCA_043742385.1 Ilumatobacteraceae bacterium | reverse complement strand
TCAGGATCACGAATCGGTCGCCCCAGTGATCGACCGAATACTCCACGTCGTCGGCGCGCGCCCGGACGACTCGTGGTGCCTGCTTGGGATCATCGGCGGGGATCAGCAGCACTTCGGAGAACGTCTTGCACCGACTATCGATGATGACCCACCGCCCGCTGCGGCTCAGTTCGATGTAGACGTAGAAGCGCTCGTCGGTCTCTTCGAAGATCAGTTCATCGTCGGTCTCTGCAGTTCCAAGATCATGGCGCCACACCTTGTACGGCCGCATCGCGTCGTTGGCGGTGACGTAGAACAACGATCGGTTGTCGTGGGACCACGCCGTGCCGCACCAGGCGACGTCGTGAACGACATCGGCGGTGTCGACGCCGCTGGTCAGATCGCGGACGCGCAGCGTGTACTTCTCGCCGCCCTCGATGTCGGCACTCCAGGCCAGCAACTGCTGGTTGGGGCTGACGTCGAATGCATCGACCGAGTAGAACTCGTGTCCCTCGGCCTCGCGGTTCTCGTCGAGCAGAACGTCGGACGCTGCATCGTCGGCCGACCGACCACGGCAGTGGATCGGATAGTTGCTTGCTTCCTCCGTTCGAGACGTATACCACCACGTACCGTCCTTCACCGGTGCGGTGATGTCGGTTTCCTGAATACGCGACTTGATCTCCCCGAAGATCGTCTCGATCAGGTCATCGTGATCTGCGAACCACGCCGCAGCGAAGGCGTTCTCTGCTTCGAGGTAGGCGATCGTGTCGGGATCGTTGCGATCGCGCAGCCACGCCCATGGGTCGTTGACTCGGCCGGTCGGGCGATCCCAATGATGTTCGATCTGTTTGGCAAGGGGTTCGTGCACGCCGCTCACAGTATCCGTCACCATCGATTCGTCGCCTTGCCGGCTGTTCAGGGCCGTGTCGATGGCGGTAGGGTCAGCACTGTCATGCGGGTGTGGATCGATCAAGACTTGTGTACGGGCGACGGATTGTGTGTCGACCACTGCCCCGACGTGTTCGTGCAGTTGGAGGATGGCATCGCCTACGTGGCCGAAGCCGCCTTCGTGCTCAACGATCCCGGCGGGGGTGGCAGCCTTGCCAGGGTCGAGCCGCGCAACGAGCAAGCGGTCATTCACGCCGCGCTGGCGTGCCCTGGAGAGTGCATCTTCATCGATGTGCAGCAAGTCCGCGCCGCCTGACCCTCCCTGGGGCCATTGCCGGGCCATTGTTCGTGGGAAGCCCGCCGTTAATTGTTACTATGTGCGTAGGGGAAATCCCCCCAGCTTTCGCTTGAACGGAGTCAGCGATGACGACTTTCGACCTCGACCTCAGCAAATACAGCCTCGGCTGGAGCGACGACAACGTCGAGTACGCGTTCGAGCCGCATAAGGGCCTCGACGAGGCCGTCGTCGACCAGATTTCGTGGTGGAAGGGCGAGCCGACGTGGATGACCAAGCAGCGCCAGCGCAGCCTGCGGTTGTTCGAGAAGAAGCCGATGGCCGCGTGGTTCGCGGTCAACATGCCCGACATCGACTTCCAAGACATCTTCTACTACCTCAAGCCGGCCACCGACCAGGTCAGTGAGTGGGACGA
>JAYTZE010000385.1:0-3368 GCA_043742385.1 Ilumatobacteraceae bacterium | reverse complement strand
CCGGGACATTGCTATGGACTTCGCATGGCCAGGCGTGAAGTTGGCTGTCGAGGTCGATCACCCGGCATGGCACGACGGTGCGGTCGAGTCGCACGCCGACAAGGGACGCGATCGCAAGCTGACGACCATGGGTTGGACCTCGGCGCGCATCACCGACATCGATGTCGATGGCGGTCTCAGTGAGGCCGTGGCTGACATCGGCCAGATCCTCACCCGTCTCACCCTCCCCGTCGCATAGTCGCGCGTCCTTCGTCGTTGGGCGCGATATCACGCCTGTGCTGGCACGTTTCGCGCCCGTGGGTGCGGGAATACGCTACTCGCGGCACCAATCGCGCCCAACGTGGATCGGGAGGGCTCGGTGGGTGCGGTGCGTGCGGTGGTGGCTCGAGGGCGCGGTGGGGCTCGAGGGCGCGGTTACTTGACGGTGACGGCGGCTTTGGCGGCGTCGATCAGCCAGGCGGGGTAGATCCCGATGGCCAGGGTGAACCCGACCGACAGAGCCAGCGCGACACCAGTCCACAGCGGTACTCGCACGGGTTCTCGGCCAGCATCGCCC
This sequence comes from Ilumatobacteraceae bacterium, assembly GCA_043742385.1. Lineage (GTDB taxonomy): Bacteria > Actinomycetota > Acidimicrobiia > Acidimicrobiales > Ilumatobacteraceae > JAENVT01. The sequence goes on along the minus strand of JAYTZE010000385.1, from coordinate 2,812 downwards.
GACTCGGGCTCGGTGACCCACATCGAGACCATGATCCGCAGATAGACGAAGGCGGCGATCACCGACGCAACCATGGCAACGATTGCGATCGCGTAGCTGTGCTCCTCGACCGCCGCTTGGATCACAGCGAACTTGGCGACGAAACCCGACGTCAGCGGCACGCCCGCCTGAGCCAGCAGCAACACGGTCATGGCGAGAGCGATGACCGGGTGTGATTTGCCCAGCCCACGGAACGACGCCAGTTCGGTGTCGCCGTCGCCAGTGCGACCGACCATGGTGACGACCGAGAAGGTGCCGATCACCAACACCGAGTACAGCAACATGTACAACAGCGCAGACGGCACGCCGTTGCCGCCATCGGGCTGCCCGGCGCGATGTGCAGCGGCCTCGACACCGATGAGAATGAAACCTGCGTGGCTGACCGACGAGAACGCCAGCATTCGCTTCACGTTGGTCTGCACGACGGCCATCACCGAGCCGACCACGACCGTCAATACGGCGAGCACCCACACGATCGGGCGATAGTCGTCGCGCCAGTGCGGCAGGGCGTAGATCAGCACTCGCAACATCGCCGCAAACGCGGCCACCTTCCCGACCGATGCCATGAACGAGGTCACTGGTGTCGGCGCACCCTGGTACACGTCGGGTGTCCAGAAGTGGAACGGCACGGCGGCGACCTTGAATCCCAGGCCGACCAGCAGCAGGGCGACACCGGCGAGGATGAACGCGTCGTGGCGCACCGCCGGAACGCTGGCGTTGAACGAGGCGACGATCCTGGTGAAGTTGGTGCTGCCGGCCGTGCCGTACACCATGGCGATTCCGTACAGGAAGAACGCCGACGAGAACCCGCCGAGAATGAAGTACTTGATGCCGCTCTCTTGACTCTCGATCCGCTTGCGATGGCTGGCGGCCATCACGTACATCGCGATCGACAGGATCTCCAATCCGAGGAACAACACGACGAGATCGTTGGCCGAGCCCATCACCACACCGCCAATTGCTGCGAGCAGGTACAGCGCGTACACCTCCGGCCCGTCCAGATCCTCACGGCGCAAGTAGTCGTCGGTGACGAACGCGACCAGCACCACAGCGGCCGCAATGGTGATGGTGACGAACATCGTGAACACGTCGAACCGCAACGCTCCACCCACCAGCGTTGATGCCCCGTCGTCGGTGATGTCGTCCCACAAGAAGAAACACAGGGTCATCGTCGCCAGACCGGCGGCGGCGGTGAACAAGGCATAGAGGTGCCGCGGCCAACGCGGCGCCAAGGCACCGACCACCAGCAACACCATCGCCGCGCCCAGCAGCACCAGTATCGGGCTGAGCGCGAACCAGTCGACGGGGGGTCCGATCAACGTCGGGTCGGCGGCAATCACGGTGCGACCTCCGCTGGCCGCGGCTCGACGTACGACGTCTTGTCGCTGACATGCTCGATCAACTTCTTGACGCTGGGCTCGATGCGATCGAGCATCGGCTTGGGATACACGCCGGTGAACACGATCACGCCGATCAACGGCAGCAGCACGGCGGCCTCACGAGCCTTCAGTTCGCCGAAGCCCTTGTTGACGTCGTCGGGCTCGCCGTGGAACACGCGCTGGTACGCCCACAACAGGTACAGCGCGGCGAGAATCACGCCGGTGGCAGCCACGACGGTGTACCACCGGGCCGTGAGGAACGAACCGATCAAGATCAGGTACTCGCCCACGAATCCATTGAGCCCAGGCACACCGATCGACGACAGCATGACCACCATGAACACTCCGGCGAAGATGGGGGCGACCTTCTGCAGGCCCTTCAGTTCAGAGATCTCGCGGGTGTGACGTCGCTCGTAGATCATCCCGACCAGCAAGAACAACGCGCCGGTCGATACACCATGGTTGATGTTCTGCATGACGCCACCGGTGATCGACTGGGTGGTCATGGCAAACGTGCCGAGGACGATGAAGCCAAGGTGGGCGACCGACGAGAAGGCCACCAACCGTTTGAGGTCCTTCTGCATCGTTGCCGCGATCGCTCCGTAGATGATGCCGATGACCGCAAGGGTCAGCCACAGGCTGCGGCTCCACAGCGCCGCCTCGGGAAACAGGTAGACACCGAAGCGCAACAGCCCGTAGGTGCCGAGCTTCAACATCACCCCGGCGAGGATGACCGACCCGCCGGTTGGTGCCTGAGTATGGGCATCGGGCAGCCACGTGTGCAGCGGGAAGATCGGTACCTTCACGGCAAACGCAACGGCGAAGGCAAAGAACAACCAACGGCCGGTACTCGCTGCAAAGTCGGCCTTGGCCAACTCGATGAGGTCGAAGGTCAGCGGCCCGCTGCCCTTCGCCAGGAATGCCGTGGCGATGATGCCGACGAGCATGAACGCCGAGCCGACCATGGTGAAGAGGAAGAACTTGGTCGCCGCGTACACCCGGCCCTCGTAGCCCCAACCGGCGATGAGGAAGTACATCGGGACCAGCACGATCTCGAAGAAGACGAAGAAGAGGAACAGATCGAGACTGATGAAACTGCCCATCAACCCGGCTTCGAGCAGCAGCATCCACGACAGGTAGCGCTTGTGGTCGTGATGCGGGTCGGTGCCGGCGATCACGAGTGGGAACAGCACACCGGTGAGCACGACGAGAAACAGTGATATGCCGTCGACACCGAGATGCCACGAGATGCCCCACGGTTTGATCCACGCGTGCTTGCTGACGAACTGAAAATCGGCATCGGTCTTGTCGAAGGCGGCGAGCACCCAGATGCTGAGACCGCCGGAGAGCACGCTGGTGAGCAGCGCAGTGAGCTTCACCCATTCCGGGCGGCG
>JAYTZE010000384.1:0-3369 GCA_043742385.1 Ilumatobacteraceae bacterium | reverse complement strand
TCGCTGCCCGTCAACAGGTGCAGACCGCCCTCGCTGGCGACGGCGACCTCGATGCCGTCGGGAATTGCCCAGATCGCTGCGACCCGCGCCGGCACGGTGGTGGTCGTCGTTGGTGGTGGCGGCGTCGTGGTGCTTGCAGGGGGCAGCGTCGTCGCTGGGGCAGTCGTGTCGATTGGCGCAGTTTCAACCGGTTGGGACGAGATCGTGTCCGACTTGTCACCGCACGAGACTGCGAGTACGCCTATGGCGACCAGCAGTACGACGTTTCGGGCGACGTTGATGTGCAAAGTATTACCGCACCGCCTGCGCTACATCGGCAGTTTCACCACGGCGTCGCCGAGGCGTTCAATGTCGGCGCGGTCGCAGTAGATCTGCGCCGACACTCGCAAGGTCAGCTCATTGGCGCCGGCGTACAGCGGGACCTCGATCCCTTGGGTGTCCAGCTCGGCCTGCACCCGTTCGGCGTCGTCGGCGCTGGAGCCGAGGTGGGCGGGCAGTCTTACATTCACCATCGCGCCGATCATCTCCTCTGGTGTGGTGAAGCGGGTGCCCCAACGATCGGCCAGGTACTGGCCTGCCCACCAGGCCAGATCGTGGTTGTAGCGGTAAATGGCAGCGACTCCGTCGTCGCCGCCGAACTCGTTCATCAACTCGATGGCGAATGGGGCGGCCAAGAAGTGCGTTGGATCGCGGGTGCCCAGCAAATCGAACTCTGCGGCCAGGCCATGGTCCAGACCCCACGAGATCACGGTTGGATGCAAGTAGCCCTGGTGCTGCTTCGCCGCCCACAGCAGTCCGGCACTGCGCGGCGCCCACGCCCACTTGTGCAGGTTGGCCACATACCAATCGACGCCGAACGAGTCGATGTCGACCGCGATGTTGCCTGGCACGTGAGCGCCGTCGGCCAGCACCAGCACGCCACGCGCGTGGCACAGCGCTGTGATCTCGGCCAGTGGTAACACCAGAGCCGTGCCCGGGGTGACGTGGTCGACGATCAGCAGGCGTGTGCGCTCGCCCAGACCGGTGGCGATGGCCTCGATGTAGTCACTTCGTGCGGCGCCGGGTTGACGGAGTTCGATCGTGCGCAGCGTCCCGCCGATGGTGCGGGCAACGTAGGTCGCCGTGTTGACGACGCCGCCGTAGCCGAGGTTGGTGACGGCGATCTCGTCGCCGGTGTCGAACGGGAACGAACGAAGGATCGCATTGGCGCCGGTGGTGATGTTGTCGACGAACATCAGGTCCTCGCCCCCGACGCCGACGAATTCGGCGACGGCTGCGGCAGCGGTGCGCATGCGCGATGGGGTGGTCATCGTGCCGCGTTCGTCGGCCAGCTCGCGCAACATGAACCGCGCCGGTTGCCGCTCTATCTCATCGGTGATCGCTCGCTGGTGCTCCAGCACTCGGCGAGGTGTTGCCCCGACCGTGCCGTGGTTCAGGTACGTGATGTCGGGGTCGAGCAGCCATTCGCTGCGCATCGCCGGGCCAAAGCCGGCATCGGTGGAGGGGCGCATCGCCGCACAGTATCGGTGTCGGTGTTGTGCGGCTCGGCGGTTATCGCTCGCCAATCGGGTGCTGCTGGTACCTGGCACTGCCTACAAAGTGAGCCCTGGCGGAAGAGCCGCATTCAACTTCGCGTAGCTGGGGTGCATGTTGGCCAGGTCACGCGTCCACTCGTAGTAGATGCCCTTCACCGAGGTGATCACTGCGCCGGCGGCGCGCACACGGGCGATGCCGTGGGCGTGATCGGGAGGGGGAGAGGCGGTGGCGTCGTCGATCACGGCGACCCGGTAGCCGAGTTCCATCAGTCCGATTGCCGAGTGGGCAATGCACACGTCGGTCTCCATTCCCACGAGCACGAACTCGCCACGACCAGTGCGCTTCACGTCGTCGACGATCGACGGCTGCCCGGCCAATCCGAACACCATCTTGTCGTGCACCGTCGACCCCTCCGGCAGCTCGTCGACCAGATCGGAAACGAGCGGGCCATCGTTGGCGATGTCCTCTGCAGTGGCGATGATCGGGATGCCGAGCAACCGGGCGACGTGCATCAGCCAGGCGATGCGCGCCACCAGCGGCTGCGGTTGGTCGGGTGGCAGCTTGTCGAGGAAATACTGCTGCACATCGATCACGACGAGACAACTCCGGTCACGGTCGAACAGGTGGTGTCCCTGCGTCATAGCTTCAGTGTTGCACCCTCGTATGGCGCCGGCATGGGTCCGATCGAGGTCCCGGCATGAAGCACCACTGCCTGCTGCGGCTCGATGACGGCCACGGTCACGGCCACCTCTGCAGCGAGGTGCACCGACGTCGATGTTCTGCCATTGCTCGACGATCGTGTTCGCACTGTCGATGTCAGCACCGGCCAGGTTCTTCACGGTTCCAGGCTGAGCCGACGACGCGGGATCGCTCAAGGTCGAAAGCCCCAAGGTCACGGCCCACTGTGTCGCACCCTTTTACTACGGTGGCAGACATGACATCGGGTCGTTGGCACGTCGAGCAGGTATTGGCGTTGGCGGCGAGGCCGGCGTCGGTCGCAGCCGCGCAACCGCTGGCTGTTCCTGCCCGTTGGACCAGTACTGGGTGCGACTCCCGGGCAGTCTGGGGTCGATGTGTGGGCAGCAGTGCCGAGCCCTACGAATGTGCGGTCGACCACTGCGAGGTTGCCTTCCGGTGCAGCTGTCCGAGCCGAATCTTCCCATGCAAACACTCTCTGGCACTCCTGCTGCTGTGGGCCCGCGGCCAAGTTGCCGAGGGCGATCCTCCGCCGTTCGCGGCGTCGTGGCTCGCCAAGCGACTGGCCACCGCCGAGTCGGCTGGTGCACCTGAACCAGCGGTTGATCTCCCCGAAGCAACGGTTGAATCTGTCGCGGCGGCCATTGACTCCATTCCGACACTCCCGCCGATGGAGCCCAGCAAGAATCGCGACGACCGCGTTGCCCGCATGGCGGCTGGGCTCGGCGAACTCGATCGCTGGCTCGACGATCGGCTGCGCACCGGTCTTGCCGATCCGTCACTTGCCAGCTACAAGACGTGGGATGGGCTAGCAGCGCGGTTGATCGACGCCCAGGTCGGCGGGCTGGCGAATCGGGTGCGGCGCCTCGCCGGGTTGGTGGGTGCCCATCCCGATTGGCATTCGCAGGTGCTGGCCGAACTCGGCGTGCTGCACCTGCTCGCGACGTCGGGCCGGCACCTCGGCGCGTTGCCTCCATCGCTGGCCGATTCCGTTGCGACGACCATCGGTTGGCAGGTGCGCCAGGCCGATGTATTGGCGGGCGTGCCGAACACCGATCACTGGGTGGTGATGGGTCGCAGCGATACGCGCGAAGACCGCATCGAGGTGCGCCGCGTCTGGCTGCGTGGCACCAATAC
>JAYTZE010000383.1:0-1582 GCA_043742385.1 Ilumatobacteraceae bacterium | reverse complement strand
CCGAGCGTCCGCCCGTGGTCGCAGCCAATGCCGCCGCGTCAGCTGCTGTTTGGGCCCGGCCGCGATCGACGACACGCTGGCTGAACATGCCGACCGCGACGACGCTGAGTGCGGCAATCACCACGACCACCAGCAGCAAGACGACAGCCTGGCCACGGTCGTTGCGCCTCGAGTGCATTACTGATGGGTTCTATCGGGCGCGAGGCCCGTGTCACTCCTCGTCGTTGGCGATGATGAGGGCGACCGAGGCAACCGAATGGCCATCGTCGACGTTCATGACCTTCACACCCGTGGCATCGCGGCCCTGGGACGAGATGTCACGCACGCCCATACGAATGGCGACACCACCGCTGGACACGGCGACGATCTCGTCGTCGAGACCGACCATGAACGCTGCAACTACATGACCCTTCTTGCCGGTCAGGCGAATGCCGATCACGCCCTGACCACCACGGCCTTGTACGTTGAACTTGTCGAGTTGGGTGCGCTTGCCATAGCCGTGCGAGGTGATGATCAAGATCGCTGTGTCGTTGCGGGCAACGTCGACCGACACGACCTCGTCGCCGGCCTTCATCTTCATGCCGCGAACACCCGACGCCGCGCGACCCATCGGACGCACTTCGTTCTCGCTGAAGCGGATGGTCGCGCCCTTGCGGCTGACCATGAAGATGTCGTCGTTGCCGGTGGTCTCGATGACACGAACCAACTCGTCGCCATCGCGCAGGTTGAGTGCGATCAAACCGTCGCGGCGACCGTTGTCGTATTCGTTGAACGATGTCTTCTTGACGACACCGAGCCGGGTCGCGAAGAACAAGTTTCGCTCGCCGGCGAAGTCACGGGTGTCGATGATCGCCTGGATGGTTTCGCCCGCCTGCAGTGGCAACAGGTTGACGATCGGCATGCCCTTGGCCGTGCGCTCGCGCTCGGGGATGTCCATCGCGCGTAGGCGATAGACCCTGCCGCGATTGCTGAAGAACAGCAGGAACGCGTGCGCTGTCGTGAAGATGACATGGTGCACGATGTCGTCGGTCTTCAGCTTTGCGCCGCTGACTCCACGCCCACCACGGCCTTGGGTCTTGAAGCTGTCGGCGGTGACCGCCTTCACGTACTGGGCCTCGGTCATGACGATGACCAGTTCTTTGTCCTCGACCAGATCGAGGTCGGTCATCTCACCGTCGTCGAGGCCGATCTGGCACACGCGCGGTGTGGCGAACTCTTCCTTGATGGCCGTCATCTCACTGCGGATGACCTCGTTGCGCACGACCGGGTCGGCCAGGATGGCTTCGAGTTCGATGATGCGGGCCCGCACGTCGAGGATCTCTTGCTGGATATCGATGCGGCTCAAGCGGGTGAGTTGCGACAGTCGCATCTCGAGGATGTCTTGGGCTTGCAGCTCGCTGAACTCAAACGGCTGGGCCATGAGGCCGGCCTTGGCTGCTGCCGGGTCGTCGCTGGCTCGAATGAGAGCGATGATCTGATCGATGACATCGAGGGCCTTCAGTCGACCATCGAGGATGTGTTCGCGTCGGCGGGCCTTGTCGAGGCGGAACTGCGATCGGCGAGTGATGACATCGACCTGGTG
>JAYTZE010000382.1:0-3371 GCA_043742385.1 Ilumatobacteraceae bacterium | reverse complement strand
CCGATGCGGCAAGCGTGTAGACGCCCGGCGTCACGACCGAACCGGCGACGTAGACGACCAGCGACGCTGCGATGGTGGTAGTCGACACCTCGACCACTGAGTCAGTTGTCGAGGTCGCTCGCGTCGCAAAGGGCAGCTGATCCTCGGGACGACCTGGTGCAGCCCTCAGCAACCATGCTCCGCCGACAACGACCGCGATCACGGCCAGAGCGGTGGCCGCCAATCGTCCGGGGCCGAACCACACGACCCACTCGCGCAGACGCTCGAGTGGAGAACGCGGTGCGGCAGGCCGAGGAAGACTCGATTCCATGACGACCCTCCTCAGCGGCTTGGCACTGCACTGGGCGCATGGCGCGCCAGCGGCTACTGGGGGAAGTCAGGGTCGGACACTATCGACGACCCTGCGGTTTCACTACGAGGCGATGGGCTCGTGCAACTTGTCTCGCACGGCTGTGGTCAGGGAGCGGCGGGCGACCCAATCGGCCTCGATCTCGAGCGGAATGCGCAGATAGGCGCTGCGATGATCCTTGCCGCGAAGCCTCCACAAGGCGTACGGGCCGAGATAGCGAACCGCGAAACCTACGACACCGAAGCGCTTCCATTGCCGCACATGCACCAGTTCGTGGCGCAGCAGGTACGGCGACGCCTTGCCGCGTCGCACGATCACCAGCGGGCCGATGGTGATGCCGTCGGCCCCCTTGGGCACCGGGCCACCTTCCCACAAGCGGTATCCATCGCGACGTTCGATGCGATGCTCGGTCGGCATGGTCGGACCCTAGCGCGCCCGTCAGTACAGGCGTGCGGTGAGCTGCTTGCGATACGTGGCGGTGCGCGGATCGTCGGGACCCATCAATTCCAAAATATCGACGAACTGTTGCCGAGCCTCGTCGTCGGCCTTCACCCGCTCGAGCAGATCCGACAGACGGTTGTCGTAGTCATCGGTGATCAACGTTGGTTGCGTGCTGACACGAGCAGCGGCGGCAACCCTGCGTGTGCGATCGGTTTCGGGGATCCGAGCGAGGAATGACAGGGCCTGTTCGGCCTCGCCGCGGGCCACGAGCAACTCGGCGAGCCCGACAATGGCGTCTTCGTTGGCCGGTTCCAGCTCCAACGCGGCCCGATAGGCACCCTCGCTGCCCTCGGCCAGCAGTGATGCGACGGTGCGTTCGGCCTCCGAGGGCAGAAGGTTGGCGACGAACTCTTGGATGACATGCTCGGGGTGGGCACCGACGAAGCCATCGACGACCTCACCGTTCTTCAGCGCGTAGACCGCTGGAATCGACTGGACCTGAAAGGCTTGCGATACACCCGGGTTCTCGTCGACGTTGACCTTGACGAGGATGACCTCGCCATTGGTTGCATCGGTCACCTTCTCGAGGATCGGCCCGATCGTTTTGCATGGGCCACACCAGGGTGCCCACAGATCGACGACCACAGCGGCGGTCTTGGAGCGGTCGACAACCTCGGTCTGGAACGTTGCGTCGGTGACATCGATGGCCATCTCGGCACGATACCCGGATACGGTACGGGCAGCATGAACGACGTGCCAGGCATCAACGCTGAACCGGTCACCGAGTGGCTGGAGGCCAACATTGCCGGGGCTCGCGGGCCGTTTACGTTCGAGATCATCGCCGGCGGTCATTCCAATCTCACATACCGCGTCGTCGGCGCCGACCGCAGCGCCTATGTGCTGCGACGGCCACCGTTGGGGCACCGGCTGGCGAGTGCTCACGACATGGGGCGCGAGCATCGGATCATCCACGGTTTGCACCGATCCGCCGTGCCCGTCGCCCCAGCACTCGGGCTGTGCTCCGACACGGCGGTCAACGACGCGCCGTTCTACGTGATGGGCTTCGTCGAGGGCCACGTGGTGCGGGATCGAGCGGCTGCTGATCTGATGTTGACGCCCGATGCGCGCCGGCAGGCCAGCGAATCGATCGTCGACACCCTGGCTGCTATCCACGCTGTCGATCTCTCGGAATGCGGGCTCATCGATCTCGGAAAGCACGAGGGATACATCGCCCGTCAACTCAAGCGTTGGTACGGGCAGTGGAATGACCAGAAAACCCGCGAGGTGCCGGCCATCGATCATGCCCACGACGCCCTGGCTCAACGCATTCCCGAGCAGGGCCCGGCCACGTTGGTGCATGGCGACTATCGGCTCGACAACTGCATCGTCGGAGGCAATGGCCACGTTCGCGCGGTGCTCGACTGGGAGATCTGCACGCTCGGCGACCCACTGGCCGACGTCGGTCTGCTGCAGGTGTATTGGACCGGTCCCGGCGACGAGGCATCGGCCTGGGCCGGGACGGCGACCACTGCCGATGGATTCCTCGACCGCGACGACCTCATCGCCCGCTACGCCGCCACCAGCGGGCGCGACCTCTCGCAATTGCCGTTCTACATCTCGTTCGCCTACTGGAAGCTGGCATGCATCCTGCAGGGCGTGTACTACCGGTACCTCGGCGGGGCTCTCGGGTCACGAGATCCTGCTGAGCTCGAACCCTTCGTCGTACAGATCGACGGTGCTGCCGCCCGCGCAGCTGAGTGCCTCGAAGCGTTGTCATGAGCGACCCGTACACACTGCATCAGCCGCTGCCAACGCTCGAGGCGCCGGTGATGGTGGTCATGCTCAGCGGATGGATCGATGCCAGCGGCGCTGCTGCATCGGCGATGGCCACGGTGCAGGAGGAGTGGTCGGTGCGGCCCCTGGCGACGTTCGACGGCGACAGCTTCATCGACTACCGCGCCCGGCGGCCGACGATGGAGCTACGCGAGGGCGTGAACGTGCGGTTGTTGTGGGCGGATATCGAGTTGCATGTCGGCGCCGATTCGCAGGGCCACGATGTGTTGACCCTCAGCGGCCCGGAGCCAGATTCGCAATGGCGCCGGTTCGCCGATGTGGTCTCGAGCCTGGCAGTCGACATGGGCGTACGACAGATGATCGCCCTCGGCGCCTACCCCTTCGCCACACCGCATACGCGCGATCCCCGGCTCTCCAGTAGTTCACCGTCTGCCGATGTTGTCGCCAGCGTTGCCTACCTCAAGAACTCCGTCGACGTGCCCGCCGGCATGGGCGCAGTGCTCGAACATGCCTTCACCGACAAGGGTGTGCCGGCCCTCGGTATCTGGGCACAAGTGCCCCACTACGTCAGCGCCATGAGCTATCCGGCGGCAACGCTGGCGTTGCTCACGGGCTTGCACGACGTCGCCGGCCTAGCCGTCGATGCTGCAGCCGTTCGGCAAGAGACCATCGTCCAACGCCAGCGGCTCGATCAACTCGTCGCAGGCAACGACGAGCACCGTGCAATGGTCGGCCAACTCGAAGAGCTCTACGACCAGGCGCAGCAGCAAACCGATTTGCTCGGCAC
>JAYTZE010000381.1:0-6623 GCA_043742385.1 Ilumatobacteraceae bacterium | reverse complement strand
GTGGCGCGCATGTTCGACTGTCATCACCGGCGGACGACCGGATCGCACGCAATCAATCAAATGGCTCAAGCCCGCCGTCCACGGCCAATGCGGATCTCTTTCGGGAAACCGGCGCCACGAGGCAGCCTCGTTGGTCCACAACGTGTAACCATCGGGCGACCAATCGTGGCCGTGCAGGTACATGGTTGCATGGGTTCCATAAATCTCCACCGAGGCAACACCACTCTGTTGCACGGTGAACCCTGACGTCACCACCGCGTGAGCCCCGCTGGCGAACTCGAGCAACAACTGCACGTGATCTTCCACCGCTACATCGATCAGTTCACCTCTGACCGCGCGTTGAGGTTCAGTGATGCCACCCATCGCCACGACAGCGACCGCGGGCCCTAGAAGACCGGTGAGGGTGGTCAGGTTGTAGACACCGAGGTCGCGTAGCGAACCACCGCCCGGCTCGTAGAACCAACTACTCCAATCGGGGCCGGCCCAGCCGTAAAGCGCTCGGGCCATCGAGATCTGCCCCATCTCGCCATTTCGAATGTGATCGCTCATGCGCGCGTACGTATCGCTCAGAACCACAGCAGGAGCAACGACGAGGTGACCCGACACGTCGTTGGCCGTCTTGACCAACGCGTCCGCTTCGGCCACGGTGCCTGCCATGGGTTTCTCCAGCAGCACGTGCTTGCCCGCCTGAAGGGCCGCCGAGGCGATCGCCGCATGAGAGTCCACCGGCGTCGCGACCACCACAAGGTCCACATCGCGCCATCCAAGAAGTTCATCGACGTCAACGGCAAAGCGGTCGACGCCTGCGCTCTGCAACACAGCGCGGTGTCGATCGGTACGGTCGGCCGCCCCGATGATCGTGATGTCTCCGCGACGCGCATGATCGAGCGCCAAGGGAAGGTACGCGCCTCGCATCACGCTGCCGCAGCCGATGAACGCCACACCGAGTGAAGGGCGACGGCTCATCGCGCCATCGCGCCACCGTCGATGACGAGAGACGTGCCGGTCACGAACGTCGAATCGTCAGAAGCGAGAAACAGCGCGCCGCGGGCAATCTCATCGGCCGTGCCCATGCGTCCGAACGTCGACACGGCGGCGTACTCAGCTTCGAGGCGGGCGGCGGTGTCGTCATCGGTCAGAAACGAACGAGTCATTGGAGTATCGATGATGCCGGGGCAGATGCAGTTGACCCGGATCTGTCGCGGACCGAGCTCGAGGGCGAGCGACTTGGTGAACTGCAGCACCGCCCCTTTGGATGCCGCGTAGGGCACTTCGCCCTCGCAGCCGACCAGCGAGTACATCGAACCCATGTTGATGATCGAGGCCCGGGCCTTCAGATGGGGGATCACTGCTCTGGTCAGACGGAACATCGATGTCACGTTCACGGCCATCAGCCGCTCCCATTGCTCATCGCTGACGTCGACCAGCGCCGGCGCGGCTTCGATGTCGATGCCCGCGTTGTTCACCAGCACTGTCAGTGGACCAAAGCGGTCGACGGTGCGCTCGACGATCGCGTCGATTGTGGCCTGCTCGGTGATGTCGCCCACCACGATCTCGGCCGCCAAAGGGCTGACCCGACTTACCCCTTCGGCCGTCTCGGCCAGATCACTGTCCGTGCGGGCGTTGATGACCACTCCGCAGCCGTGGGCCGCAAAGCGAACAGCTATGGCCCGGCCGATCCCTACACCCGCGCCTGTGATGATTGCCACCGCGCCCCGAAGCCGTTGATCAACCGGGTTCGACTCAGTCATCGGGACCGCCTCTCGCCAAGATGCGAACCGACCGACCGGGCCATGTCACCTGAACGCGCTCTCCGAAGGCTTTTGCTGTGTCCGACGCCGTCTCTACCTTGACGGGCCCGTCGAGCCCATCGAGCGTCACTTCGTACTCATGACCGATACCGCGGAAAGCAACATCGCTGATACGGCCGGCCAGACCACCGTCAACCGTGAACGAGGCCACCTGAGGTCGAACCACAACCCAGATTGGGCCAGAGAGAGTCGACACCGAGCCAGCCATACGGACCGGAAGTTCTTGTCCACCGATCATGATGCCGCCCTGCCCGTCGGCTTCTGCAGGAATGACGTTGGCCGCCCCCACGAAGCTCGCCACGAATGGGGATCGTGGTTCGTCGAATACCTCGGCCGGCGTTCCCGCTTGCAAGATAGTGCCCCGATCGAGCACGGCGATGCGGTCAGACAGAGCCAAGGCTTCTCGTTGGTCGTGGGTCACGTAGATGAAGGTCGCACCTGACTCACGATGGACGCGCCGAAGCTCGACCTCCATCTCCAGCCGAATGCGTAAGTCGAGAGCGGACAGGGGCTCGTCGAGCAACAACACCGTTGGCCGGTTCACCAGCGCTCGCGCCAGCGCCACCCTTTGCTGCTGGCCGCCCGACAACTCGTGAGCGCGTCGACGACCGTAGCCGTCGAGACGCACCAAGCTGAGCACCTCAGCCACTCGGCGGGCGACCTCGGCAGACTTCACCTTCGACAGTCGCAGCCCGAAGGCCACGTTGCCAGCCACGTCGAGGTGAGGAAAGAGCGTGGGCCGCTGAAAGACCATGTTCACCGGGCGGCGGTTCGGGGGGACGCCGGCCATGTCGTGGTCATCGATCACGACGCGACCGTGCGTGGGGACTTCGAACCCAGCGACCGTGCGCAACAAGGTTGACTTTCCACATCCCGAGGGGCCCAGCAAGGTGAGGAACTCGCCCCGTCGTACCGAGAGCGACACGTCATCGAGGGCACAGATGTCTCCGAACCGTTGCGTGACGTTTGCGACTTCCACGACGTTGCCGGGAACATTCGTCGTCACGCTCCACCACCGGTCAGGTCAGTCAAGGCAAGGCGCCGGCGCGAAGAGCTCGCCCGGATGGTGACGAGGAATGTGACCGCGAAAAGCGCGATCACGGAAGCGAGTAACAAGGTGGCGATGGCGTTGATCTGCGGATCAACGGTTCTCCTGAGCTGTGAGAAGACGTACATGGGCAGGGTCGAATCCGGTCCGATGACGAAGAACGTGATGATGAACTCGTCGAACGACAACGCAAACGAAAGAAGCCCCGCGCCAACCAACACCGGCCACACCTGCGGCAGCGTCACCCGTCGAAAGGTTTGCCACCTCGTCGCACCCAGGTCGGCGGCCACCTCGTCCAACATAGGATCGAGCCGATCCAGCGCGGCACGTGCGATCAGTAAGAAGTAGGGGAGCACGTACACGAGATGGGCGATGGTGACGGTTCCCAGCGACAGCGAGACTTTGGCTTCGCGGAAGAACACCAGCAAGGAGATGCCCAGAAAGAGGCCTGGCAGGGTCAACGGTACGAAGAACAGCACTGCGACCACGGGGCGCCAACGCGATCTGGTTCGGCTCAGTCCGTAGGCGGCCAGCGTGCCCAGCAACACGGTGCTCACGGTGGAGGCCAGGGCGATGGTGAGGGAGTTCAGAGCCGCTCGCTGTACCTCCTCGCTTCCGAGGACCTCTCGATACCAACGCAAGGAGAAACCCCGAAAGGGAAAGGTCAGGCTGCCGGTCGAGTGAAATGAGAACAGAACGACCAGCGCGATGGGGACCCACAAGAACATCACCCCAGCAAAGGTGATCGTGGAAACAACCGGAGTTCGACGAACCCGAGTCACGACATGAACCGGAGCCGACCGAGACCGAGGAAGCGAGGCAGGCCGACCCCCACCGCGTAGCAGATCATGAAGGCCACCAGCATCAGCATGGAGACCGCCGCACCGGCCCCGAAATCACCGGCACCCGTGAAGGCCACCTGGACTTGGGTTCCGATGGTGGCGCCGTTCGTGCCACCCAAGAACTGTGGTGTTACGTAATCCGACGCGGACAACACGAAGACCAAGACAAATGTGGACAGCGCCGGTGCAAACATGATCGGAGCGATCAGGCGCGACCAACGCTGACGTGCGTTCGCGCCGAGGTCTTCGGCCGCTTCCAGGTACGACGTACTCAACGGCGCCATCGCCGCGAAGAGGGTGATCGTTGCGAAGGGCAGAAAGATGTGCACCAATGCCACTGTCACACTGATCCGCGAGAACAGCAGCGCCTCCACGGGATGGTCGACAATTCCGAGTCGAAGCAGGACCGTGTTGATCACGCCCGAGGTTCCCAAGACCGTACGAAAGGCGTAGATGCGCACCAGGTAGCCGGTCATGAACGAGGCGATCACGGCGAACATCACGATGGCGCGTGCTCGTTTGGCCCCGTGACGCATCCAGTAGGCCATTGGAAGGGCGAGACCCACGCTGAACACAGCGGCCAGCAACCCGATCTCGATCGAGTTCCGAGTGAGCGATCGATTGAGGTTGGACCGCAGCGCATCGCTGAAGTTGCGCGTTGTCACTGGACCTGAGACCTCGAACAGTCGCGAGGTCAAGATGCTGTAGACCGCGAAAATCGCCAGCGGGACCAGCACGAAAAAACCGACAAGCGCGACGGCAGGCAGACTGGACCACAACGGGTCGAGTCGGCTCTGTCGTCGCGCTTTGCTCACCCTCCGGCCGATTGCTTCAGTTCGCCCCACGCCTGCTTCCACTCAGTCCCTGTGACGAACTCGGTCGAGTCGACGGGCGGGTTCGGATAGAAGGGAGCCTTGGCGAGAAACCCGTCGAGATCGTCGTACGGATACAACGAGCCGGTGGCGGCGTCGAGCAACGGCACTGCGTCTTTGACGGTCGTTCCCCCCACCAAACCGACAGCCGCGGCCGCACTCACCTTTGGATCCATCACCGCGTTGATCCACGACAGCACCGACGCAACGTTCTTGGCCGTTGACGGAATCGCGAACGAATCGCAGAAGGAGTACGCGCCTTCCTTGGGAAGGCTTGTCGTCACCGTCTCCTTGCCTGCGGCCGCCGCGAACGAGTTCACCGCCGCCCAGCCGATGTAAATGGCTTGGATTTCTCCGGCGACCAACTGTTGGGTCAGGTCACCGTACGACGCAGACACACCGCGGGTCTGAGCAACGAACTTCTTGGTCAGGTCGACCACTTTGGGGAGATCGGCCTTCTTCAATGCTCCGGGATCGAGACCGAGCAAGTGACAGCCCATCGTCAGCACTCCCGTGGCGTCGTCGACCATGCCTACCTTGCCCTTGAACTTCGGGTCGAGCAGGTCGTACCACGAGGGCAGCTCCGACATCGCAGCCGAGTCGTAGGTCAGACCCTGCGCTCCAAAGGTGAATGGAACACCGGTGCGGACACCATCCTTGGTCCAGTAACCACCAACGTCGGAGGCAAAGTAGGGGAAGAGGTTCTTGAGATTGGGCACCTTGGATTCATCGATCTCAGTGAGGATTTCCAGCTCGCTGTAGAGGTTCTTGTAGCCCTGGTAGTAGGTGATGATGTCGTAGCCACTGGCCGCGCCCCCCGTCTTGATCTTGGCCTGGATGTCATCGTGGTTACCGATGAAGGTGGTGGCCACTTCGATGTTGTTTGCAGCGCGCCAGTCCTTCAGCGGGTCAGGCAGGTCGTAGCCCTCCCAGGACAGGAAGTTGACGGTGCCGCCGACCTTCCCGTCATCGGCCAACTTCTTCACCTTTCCCCCCGACGACGATGAGTCGGAACCGCACGCGGCCAAGATCGACGGTCCGACGCCGATCGTGACCGTGGCGAGGCCGAGCCGTTGCAGGAATGCCCGCCTGTCGAGAGCATTCATCGTTTGTGGTCCCCTGCTAGTCATAGTTTCCCCCTTGGTTGTTGACGGTTCGCAGCTGCGAAGCGGTAGTGGAGGTCGGGTTCTTCTCGAACAAGGGAACCCCGACCGAGTGGATCTCACGTACTCGATCGAACGCTCCGCCCATGAGCGAGGCGGTGGGGTCCTTGTACTCGAACACCACTGCCCGTCGCGGTCGATCCGAACGGTTCGGTCCGGACGAGTGCAGTGTCAATGATGACCAAAGAACCACTCCCCCGGCCATCATCGGCACGGCCACCTTGCTCTCGTCGAACGCTGACACATCGCCTTGCACTTGCTCAGTGAACACGCCGTCACGAAAGTGGTTCAGCAATCCGAACCGATGGCTACCGGGAACCACTTCGATGCATCCGTTGTCGATGGTCGAGTCGTCCAGATACACCTGCGCCGCAATGAGGCCATCACGATCATGGACAAAGAAGGCGAGATCTTGATGCCACGGAGCACGGAAACCGTGCCGTGCCGGCTTCATCATGAACATCGAGTAGTAGAGCGACACGTCGCTGTCGAGCAGCGCCGAAACAATTGGGAGCAGCTTTGGGTGACGAGCGAGGGCCAGCCAGGTGTCGTCGAGCGCGTGAGGTTCCCCGACCTGTTGGAGCCGTCGGCTTCCGCCGTCATCGCCAAAGGCAGCGAACCGAAACCGGGCGGGATCCGCGCCGGGTTCCGCCCCCATTGCTTCGAGCCGCTCGACGGCGTTACGAAGCTCGTCGATCTCCTCGACCGAAAGCAGTCCGGGTAGGGCGAGGTATCCGTCCCGATGAAAAGCCTGACGTAGGTGGTCGACGTTCATGCCCTGACTGCCCTGTCGAGAAGCGCACGCGACGCCGCCAACGCGGCACCGACCACCCCTGAATCGGCTCCGAGCGCGGCGCTGCTGATGGTGAGGTCATGCAACGGCGCAG
>JAYTZE010000380.1:0-3374 GCA_043742385.1 Ilumatobacteraceae bacterium | reverse complement strand
TGGTCGCTACCGGGGGCGCGACTACACCATCGAACCCGATGCGAGCTCGGCCGGCTACCCGCTTGCGGCGGCCGCAATCTGCGGCGGTCGAGTCGAGGTGCCTGGATTGACCAAGGGATCGATGCAGGGCGACGCCTGGTTCTGTGACGTGCTGGCAATGATGGGCTGTACATCCGCGCGCGACGATCACTCGACGATCGTGGAGAGCGGCGCCACGCTTGCTGGCGTCGACATCGACATGGTCGACCTCAGCGATCTCGTGCCGACGCTTGCAGCTACTGCGGTGTTCGCCGACAGTCCGACGCGCATCCGCGGTGTCGGCTTCATCCGCGCCAAGGAGAGCGACCGTCTCGGTGATCTGTGCAGTGAACTGCGCCGGCTTGGCGCCGAGGCCGAAGCGACCGACGATGGGCTGACGATCCAGCCGTCCGTCCTGCACGGCTCCCGGCTCGATACGCACGACGACCACCGCCTGGCCATGGCGTTCGGTCTGGTCGGCCTCCGTGTCCCTGGTGTCGAAATCGACGATCGCGATGTGGTATCCAAGAGCTGGCCGGGATTCTGGGCCATGCTCGGGGGCTTGCGGTGAGCGACAGAATGGTGATTGCTGCGTTCGACCTCGACGGCACGCTGACGACCCGCGACTGCGTCCGACCGTTCCTCGAGCGAGTCGCCGGGCGTCGCCGGTTGGTCACCTCGCTGATCCGCCGGCCGCTGGCCACCATTGTCGCCACTGCGCGGCGCGACCGGGACCGATTCAAAGAAATCATCGTCGGTGGCTCCCTACGGGGCAAGCTCGTCTCCGACGTCGAAACGATTGGCGAACAGTTCGCCCAGTACGTACTGGTCAATTGGCTGCGACCCGACACATTGCGACGGCTGCGGTGGCATCAGCAGTCCGGTCACCGCACCGTCATCGTGTCCGCCTCGTTGGCTGCCTACCTCCGTCCGCTCGCGCTTCGCCTGGGCATCGACGACGTGCTGTGCACCGACTCGAGCCGGTCGGGCAACCGTTACGGCGATCGGCTCATTGGGCTCAATTGTCGAGCAGGCGAGAAGCGTCGCCGCCTCGACCAATGGCTCGAAGAGCAGCGCTGGGTCAATGCCGAAGTGTGGGCGTATGGCGATAGCGCCGGCGACCGGGAACTGCTTGCCCGCGCCGACCACGCTGTGTGGGTCAATGGTGCGATCATCTCGGAAGTCCCCGAGGTGGTCGCTCGATGACGGCCGCGCTGCTCCGACAGGCACGCCCCAAGCAGTGGGTCAAGAACCTGTTGGTCTTTGCCGCGCCCGGCGCAGCCGGGGTGCTCGACAACGGAACGTCACTCTGGCGCGCCCTTGTCACGTTTGTCGCCTTCTGCCTGGCCAGCAGCGGAACATACTTCTGGAACGATCTTCTCGACGCAGAGAACGACCGCAACCACCCGACCAAACAGCATCGGCCCATCGCCAGTGGGGCGATTTCGGTCAGGATGGGACGGATCTTCGGTTCAATGCTGCTCATCGCCGGCATCGGATTGGCCGCCACGACACGCTGGGAGACCGCCGGGGTGGTTGCCGGCTATGTCGTGCTGACTTCGCTGTACAGCTCGGTGCTCAAGCACGTCGCGGTCGTCGATCTCGTCGCCGTCGCCGCCGGCTTCGTCTTGCGAGCTGCGGCAGGAGCCGTTGCAACCGATGTGCAGATGAGCAAGTGGTTCTCACTGACCACATCATTCGCATCGCTCTTCATCGTCGCCGGTAAGCGCTATGCCGAGCTTCGTGATCTCGGTGACGATGCCCAGACCCGATCAACGCTCGACGACTACTCGCTGGGTTTCCTGCGAATCGTGCTGTCTGTCAGCTGCGGAGCCTCACTGGTGACGTACTGCATTTGGGCATTCGACACCCGCGAGATCGCCGGTTCGACGTTGCCGTTCTACGAGTTGTCGATCATCCCGATGGGCACGGCTCTGCTGCGGTACACCCTGATTCTCGAGCAAGGCCACGGTGCTGCGCCCGAGGAGATCTTTGCTCACGATCGCGTGCTGCAGATCCTGGGGCTGATCTGGATGGCCGTGTTCGGCCTCGGGGTCTACTTCGCATGAGCCAACGCTCATTCGACGAGCTGTTGGCAGCCATCGACCACGTCGACGGCTGGCTTTCGCCCGACCAGGCAGCGAGGTTGTACCACGCAGCGGCGACAACCGATGTCGGGGATCAGATCGTCGAGATCGGTAGCTATCGTGGCCGCAGCACAATCATGCTGGCCGGCGCAGCACCCGAGGGAGTCGCGGTCGTGGCGATCGATCCGCACGCCGGCAACGATCGCGGCCCGCGAGAGATCAGTGGATTCGAGACCCAAGCCGTGGCCGATCACGAGATGTTCAACGCCAATCTTGCCGCTGCGGGCCTGGCCGGTCGCGTTCGTCACATCCGCGAGTTCAGCGACCGAGCCCACGCGTTCGTCTCCGGCCCGATTGCCGTGCTGTACATCGACGGGGCTCATCGCTACCGCCCGGCTCGATCGGACGTTCGCGCGTGGGGCAGCAGGGTCGACCGCGGCGGAACGATGTTGATTCACGACGCGTTCTCGTCCGTCGGTGTCACGCTGGCAATCGGGCGTGAGTTGGTCTTCGGCCGTCGATTCCGCTACATCGGCAGGTCGCGTTCGCTGATCGAATACCGAGCCGATCTCGGCGCAGCGTGGCAAGCCCGGTTGCCCAATGCCTTGCGCCAGATCGCCCAGCTCCCGTGGTTCGTCAAGAACCTCACGCTCAAGACCCTGCTGCAGTTTCGCCTCGGCGGCCTGCTCAGGCGCATCATCGGTCGCACGCCAGAGTGGCCCTACTAGAGAACCTGACCACACGAGCGGCATACTGGCCGCATGACTGATGAGAACGGCACTGCTTCCGAGCCGTCTAGCGACGACGAACTGACTCCCGATGAAGCCGAACTCGCCGCGTTCGATCTCGACGGTGACGGCAAGATCTCGATGATCGAGGCCGAGCGTGCCCGGCTTGGTCTGATTGATGCACGGCTGGAGGAAATCGCTGAGGAGGGCGGCTTGAAGGGCTCGCTGGCCGAGGCCGCACACAAGATCGTCGATAAGCTCGACAACGACGGCTGACGGCTGACCGCTGAGCTGCGGCACCGGGTGCACAGTCCGGCCGTAAGCTTTGCGGGTTATGAACCCGATCACGATCGGGGTGCTCTCGCCGGTAACCGGCGGCTTCTACTATGGCAAGATCGTTGCAGGGATCGCCCGTGAGGTTGCATCTGTGGGTGGCCGAGTCGTGCTCGTCCAGACGCTCGACGCCGGGCTGGGCAGCGACGAGGTCGTGTCAGCACCAAGCTATTCGTCGGCGACGGCATGGGACCATCTCGACGGTGTG
>JAYTZE010000379.1:0-3374 GCA_043742385.1 Ilumatobacteraceae bacterium | reverse complement strand
GCCCGCAGTACGAAGAGGCAGCACGCGACCTCGGCGCCAATCGCTTACAAGCCATGCGCCTGGTGCTGCTACCACTGCTCGGCCCGGCGATTTTTGCCAGCGTGATGGTGGTGTTCGCCGGTTCGATCGACGACTTCGTGATCTCTTCGTTCCTGTCGACTGGAGCGTCGACCGAGACGGTCCCAATGAAGATCTATTCGGGGGGCCGGGCGACCGCAACCCCGGCACTCAACGCGCTGGCGACGATCATGTTGGTGTTCACGTTGGGTGCGGTCACACTGGCAGCCTTGGTGATGCGGCGCATGCGCAAACGCCAAGGCGGCGGCGAAGACGCCCAACTCGGCAGCCTCGCCGCCGTCGGCTGACCGGTGGTCAGCTGGCCAGTACTCGGATTGCTTCGGGGGGAAGGTACGCGTCGACGGTCTCGCCTTCGGCTCCGCACAACGGTGAACCGTCGTTGGCGATGAGGGCTTGCAGCCGATGCTCGCCGAGGCGCAA
Organism: Ilumatobacteraceae bacterium; assembly: GCA_043742385.1. Classification (GTDB taxonomy): domain Bacteria; phylum Actinomycetota; class Acidimicrobiia; order Acidimicrobiales; family Ilumatobacteraceae; genus JAENVT01. The sequence continues at coordinate 2,876 of JAYTZE010000379.1, read as the reverse complement.
TAGAACCTGCGTCACCGAACCGACGTAGATGCGTTGCTCGACGATCGCAGGCACGGCCTCGACCTGGCCGCTACCGAGCGGTGACAGCAGCACTCGCTCGGGACGGATCAGCACGGTGCAGTCACCGGTGATGCCCGCCGTGTCGGCAGCGTGTTCGGAGCCATTGACGACGACCCGACCCGACGTGCTGACATTCGCCGGCAGCAGATTGGCGACACCCAGGAAGTCGGCGACGTACGCGCTGGCGGGCTCCTCGTAGGTCTCCTTCGGTGTGCCGATCTGTTCGATCTCGCCCTCGTTCATCACTGCGAGGCGGTCGCTCATGGTCAGCGCTTCTTCCTGGTCGTGGGTGACATAGACGAAGGTGATCCCGACGTCTCGGTGCAGGGCGCGCAGCTCGACCTGCAGTGTCTTGCGCAACTTGGCATCGAGCGCACCGAGGGGTTCGTCGAGCAGTAGCACCTTCGGCCGAAGTATCAGTGCCCGGGCGAGCGCAACGCGTTGCTGCTGACCACCGGAGAGTTGATGGGCTTTGCGCTTGCCATAGCTGGTGAGCCGCACCAATTCCAGCGCTTCGCCCACCCGTGATGTGACCTCGGCCTTCGAGGCCTTCTGGAAGCGCAGGCCGAAGCCGACATTGTCGGTAACGCTGAGGTGGGGGAACAGGGCGTAGCTCTGGAAAACCGTGTTGACCGGCCGATTCTCGGGAGGAACGTCGACCATGTCGACGCCGTCGATGCGCACCTCGCCCTCGTCTGCGGATTCGAACCCGCCGATCAATCGCAACGTCGTGGTCTTGCCGCAACCGCTCGGGCCGAGCAGCGAGAAGAACTCACCTCGTTCGATGGCCAGGTTGATGCCCTTCAGGACGGGTGCCCTGTCGTACGTCTTGGTGAGGTTGACCAGCTCGATCCGTCCCCCTGGGCCGTCAATGACGTGCTGGTTCGAGCGCATCGACACTTTCTAGCGCGTTTGCCCCGTCGCAAAACGAGCGAAGCGGGTCCACAGCCACCACGTCGCTGGCACCAGTGGACCCGCTGTGGGTAGAGACGAGCAGTCGTCGTCGTCACCGTGGCCGCTGCCGCCGTGCCCGCTGTCATCGCCATCGCCCTGGTGATCACTGTCATCGTCGCCGCCGGAGTCCGAGTCGTCGTTAGCCGGCTCCGAGGCACCTGTGCACCTCGGGTCGTTGGCGTGCTCTGCTTCGTCGCATGGGCCGCTGATGTCGTGCTAGTACTCCTGTACGGGTTGAACCGCGCCTGGTGCGGTGTCGAGTATTGCCTTGCCGACCACCGCCGCAAAGATGATTGCGCCGCCTACGACGGTCGCCGCCTTGGGCGCCTCACTGAGCACAAGGAAGGCCCACAGCGGCACGAACACCATCTCCGTCTGGGCGAACACCGTCATCGGTACGGCCGGCACGCTCCTCGATCCGCGGTTGAACAACATGGTGCCGACGACGATGAACACGGCACCGTGCCCCAATGCGTAAGCCATGTCCTTGGCTGGCGGGAACAGTGTCTTGCCGTTGACGAGGGTGATGACCGAGCACAGCACGATCATTGCTGCGGCGTAGCCCGGAAGCACGGGCGACCAATCAGCGTCGGGATTCGAGCGCACGCTGATGGTGTAGATCGCAAATCCCACGGAGGCGGTCAAAGCAGCGATGTTGCCGACCATGTTGCCTGCGTGAAGATCGCCGAAGACGGTCACGATCAGCCCGATGAACGCGACGACGAGTGCGCCGAGCGTCACCCGCGACAGGCGCTCACCCAGTACCAATCTGGCCAGCACGACTGCTGCGAGTGGGGTCACTGAGCCGAGGAACGATGCGTTGGCTGCGGTCGTCGTCTTCACTGCGTATACGAATGTCAGCGAGGCCAGCAACAGGCCGAAGTCGGCCGACAACATCCACTTGCCCGACTTGTACGCCTTTGGTAGCAGCATCGGCTGGCGACGAATTGCAGTCATCACTTCCATGACGACCAGAACTCCGACCGATCTCCAGATCAGGTATTGAAACGCGTCGGCCTGCTTGGCCAAGCGTGCCGTAACGGCGCCGAAGCTCCACACCACGCCGGCGCCGAGTGCCATGAGAGACGCGGCGATCGGGATGTGTGTCGTGTGTCGGGAGGTGGTCGCACTGGCTGTCATTGCATGGCTCGTTCACGGTTCCCCGTGACGTGTTCACGCGCCGGCGGGCTGGGACGATCGTACCGCGAATGCCGTCCCGCGCCCGGATTGATTCCGGGCGCGGGACATCGTGGTTCTTGGGTGCGCTTGACTTGTACTGTGGCGCTCATCCACGGGTGGATGATGCACATGAACTTGTGCTCGCCCACAGCCAAGCCGCTGATGTCGCCGCTTTGACCAGGAAACACCAGGGTGGCAAAGTCGGCGGGGCAGTTGGCGGTGACAACCGTGAGGCCGAGCGGAATATTGAGGTCGTCGGCGCACCCGCCCCCGAATTCAGGCACCTCGGTGAAACTATGAGGCTCGCCACCGATGTTGGTGGTGCGGATGATGCCACCCTTGTTGATCGAGAAGTCGGTGCGGCTGAACCGCCGGTGGTCAGGACCGAGATCATGATCGGCGAACTCGAACAGGGGCATGCCCCGAGCGTATGAGCTGAGCGTTAGGCGAGTGACGGCAGCAGTTCGGCGAGTCTGTCGTACGTCTCGGCCGCGCCGTGTTCCATCCCGCTGTCGACTACGGCATCGCGAACTTCTTGCGATTCGTACAGCACGGTTCCGGTCAGGGTGGTCCTTCCCTCGTGCTCGGTGAGGACGACAGTGACGACCGAGTCACCCGGGTAGTCGTCGAACGCCTCGGTGTGAACGGTTCGCTCACCCGGCACGATCTCGCGGTACTCGCCG
>JAYTZE010000378.1:0-1584 GCA_043742385.1 Ilumatobacteraceae bacterium | reverse complement strand
CTGCACGCCGACCCGTCGAGGATGGCCAAGGTGGAACTGAGTCGCCGCGAACTGCTCGGCCTGCCGCCGTTCACCGCGCTGGCAGCCGTGTCGGGTGCCGGTGCGATCGAGTTTGCGGCGGCAACCGCCCTGGAATCATCGTCCACAGGGGACGTGGTGTTGCTACGCGCGGCGACATGGGACGTGCTGGGCGACGCGATCGCGGCAACCCCCCGTCCGAAGGGCTCGCGCATGCGCATCGAGGTCGACCCCGCCCGCTAGTTCCGACTACAGCGAGCCTCGACGCGCGATCCACTGACACGTCTGGCCCGTGACAGAGGCAATTCGATCGAAGTCCTCGTCGTAGTGCCACACGATGGCGCCGGCGAGTTCGGCAGACGCGGCGATCAACAGGTCGGCGATCTTGACGCTGCGGTGATGGAGACCAGCGACGTGGGCCAAGGCGCGCTGCACGTCGAGAGCCCGCTCGAACGCGGCATCGCCGGTCGGAATCTGACGCAGTCCATCGAGCTCCGCAGAAATGTCGTCGTAGTCGGCGGCGCTTCTGGCCGAGTACAGAACCTCGAGTCGAACTTGAGGGCAAATCGCAAGGTCATCGGCTCCGAGATGATCGACCCAGTCCTGGGCGATCGAGTCGTGACGGGACCGGTGCCACGCGCTCGTGTCGACCAGCAGACTGGTAGTCATCGTGTGGGACGCGACGCCGCAAGAATTTCCGGGCCGCGATCAAATCCCTTGCCGGTAAGAATCCGCTCAGACAAGCGAGCCCGCTTGGCTGCGCGAGTGACCTCGCGCATGGCACCCTCCACGGTCTCGCGGATACCAGTGGTGCCGAGAACCCTTCTGGTCTCGTCAAGTAGCGCTGTGTCGAGCTCGATGGTGGTGCGGTGGGTCATGTCTTGAGTATATAGATATTCGACAAGAAGTATGCATCACGATTGGCCAGTCGTATGTAGAATTCGGTAGCCGCTCGACGAGGCGAGTCTTGTTGTCGGGAAGCCCTGGTCGGTCAGCCACCGTTGCAACGAATCGCCGCCGAGATGCTTGTGGACGACCATCTTTGCCGACCCGGTGGGGACCAGCCGCGCCAGCCAGACCAGCAGCATGTCGTGAAGCGCTGGTTTGCCGATCCGGATCGGCGGGTTGCTCCAGATGCAGTCGAAAGTGACGTCGTCGGGCACGTCGTCGGGTGCAGCGACGCGCACACTGGTGATCCCATTCGCCGCAGCGTTGAGTGCACACAGATTGCGGGCGCGGCTGTTGACGTCGACGGCCCAGACCGTCGCGGCGGGCGCCCGACGGGCCATCGGGAGCGCAATGGTTCCAACCCCACATCCGAGATCCAGCAGGTTGCCCGTCGGCGGCGGCGCCGGAGCCTTCAACAGCAGCAGCTTGCTTCCGGCATCGATCTGGTCATACCCGAACACGCCGCGATCCGTGGTGAGGGTCAGCGACATGTCGGGCAGCCACAGCTCGACATCGCGTGGCATCGATGGCGAGTCGGGATCCTCGTCGAAGTAGTGGCCCATCTCGATCGGTAGCCTTGCAGTTATGGCGTACCAGATCCGCACATACGGCGACCCC
>JAYTZE010000377.1:0-6630 GCA_043742385.1 Ilumatobacteraceae bacterium | reverse complement strand
CATCCTGGCTCGACGACATCGGCTCGATGGCCCTCGACACCGTCCCCGACACGGCCCGACGACTCGCTGCCAAGGCGTCGCTCTCGGACGACGAAGTCCCCTGGCTGCATCGCATGTGGGCTGACAAGCCGGTGTGGTGGCTTCTGCAGTGGCCGGTCATCGGGCATGGGCATGCCCACGTGGGTGAAGCGATATCGGTTCGCAACCGGATGGGGCTCAGCCCGTTCTAGCGATACCCCCGCCGATCGGCAGCACGCGCAAGAGGTGATGCCAACGGCATTCCGCGCATGCCTCGACGACGTATGCGGTCAGCGGATCAGTGCGCGTATTGAGCTTGGCCAGTTCTGCCGCCGTCGAGACGCAGCGGCCGTGCGACGGCAATCGCGAGCCGAACACGTACGTCACGAGAAAGAGTTGCTCGACGCGGCAGATCGGACACGCCATCGACGCAGGCGTACCGACGTTGCGGGCAGCGCGGATGAGTTCGGGATGCGCGTCGCACACTTGGTCTTGGCGAAGTCGGCCGCGGTGGTACTCGTTGATCAGATGACGCCGCGCCAACCGATGGTCGATGACCGCTCGCGCCCCGCGCAATGAGTCGATCCCAAAAGCCATTCCCGGAAGGCTAGCGAGTTGCGCATCCGCCAACGTCGCAACCTGACGGGGCACACTGTTGGGTTATGAGCATCTGGTACGGCGACAACGTCGCCGACGACAGCGAGCTGCGGTTGTGCGGTGACATCGTCGGCAAGCGGGTTCTCGAACTGGGCATTGCGTCGACGTCGAACGCCATCACCATGGCCGCTGCTGGGGCAAAGGCCATCGCCATCGATCCATCAGCCGACAAGATCGCTCGGATTCGCACCGCGGCCGACGCGGCCGAGGTCAAGGTCGAATGCCACCACGGCGAATTGGCTGATCTCGGCTTGGCCACCAGCGGGTCGATCGACCTGGTCATCGCGGCCCACACGCTCGCCAACATCGACGACCTGCCGCGCCTGCTGCGCCAGGTGCACCGGGTGTTGAAGTCGAGCGCCCCATTCGTGGTGGCAATGCGCCATCCCGTGGCGGCCATGTTCGACGGCGCCGACCCGACCGCGCGGCGGGCGTACGGCTCCGATGGAGTCAGCTTCGGGGAGCTGTATATGGCGTTCGAGCGCACGAACTTCCACTTCGACACCGTGTACGAGTTGAACACGCGCCACGTGCGCGACGCCGTTGCACCGTCGGTCCTGGTACTTCGGGCACGCAAACAGGGCAACTGAACGCGACTGGCGCCCGCTCAGACGAGGGCGTACTCCGACTCGATCAGCTCCGCTGGCCGGGGCCGGCCGAACACGTAGCCCTGACCGTGATCACAGTTGATCTCGCGCAATCGTGCCAGCTGCAGCGGAGTCTCCACCCCTTCGGCCACGACCAGTAGCCCCAGCGAGTGGCCGAGCTTCACGACGGCCTCGACGATGGTGGTGTCTTCGGGATCGATGCCCAGCCCGCTGACGAACGAGCGATCCACCTTGATCGCCTCGACCGGGAACCGCTTGAGGTATGTCAGCGACGAGTACCCGGTGCCGAAGTCGTCGACAGCAAGATGCAACCCGAGATTGCGTAACTCTCGCAACGCCACCGTGGCAGCCTTGACATCGCTCATCAGGGCCGACTCCGTGATCTCCAACCACAGCGCGTCGGCGGTGAGACCGCTCTCTGCCAAGGCCTCGGAGACCATCCCGTGGAAGGAGGAACTCATCAGTTGACGTCCACTGACATTGACGGACACCGTGAGGTTGGCGAATCGAGGCAGGCGCACGCGCCACTGGCCGAGTTGCGACAGCGATGAACGCAGAACCGCGGCACCGACGTCGCCGATCAACCCGGTCTCTTCAGCCATCGGCAGGAACTGATCAGGCCCCAGCAGACCACGGTCGGGGTGCCGCCAGCGAGCGAGCACTTCGAACCCGATGAGATGGCCGGTGTCGAGCTGCACGATCGGCTGGTAGTACGCAACGATCTCCCGCCGTTCAAGACCCCGACGCAGCTCGTTTGTGGTTCGCAGGGTCAACACGGTTGCGTCGTGCGTGCCGGGCGAGAACACCTCGACGCAGTCGCGGCCGCGGGCTTTGGCGCGGTACATGGCGGCGTCGGCGTCGCGCACCAGCTCAGTGGTGGTCACGCCAACGCGATCGGCAACGGCGATGCCGATGCTTGCGGTGACGAACAACTCGGCGCCGTCGACCACCAGGGGATGAGCGATCTCGGCGCGCAGGCGCTCGGCAATCTCGACAGGCGACACCGTTGCGCCGACGTCGCGGAGCATGACGATGAATTCGTCACCGCCGAACCGACTCAGCATGTCACGGTCGCGCACGACCGCTCGCAGGCGTTCGCTCATGCCACGCAGCAACTCGTCGCCGACCCCGTGACCCAGGCTGTCGTTGATGACCTTGAAGTTGTCGAGGTCGATGAACATCACGGCGACCGCTCCCGGATCGCTGGTCTCGAGGAAACGAGCGAGTTGGTCGAGGAAGCGGAAGCGGTTCGGCAGGCGTGTGAGTTCGTCGTGAGTCGCCGCCCACTCGAGTCGCTCGGCACTGTGTCGTTGCTCGGTGATGTCTTCGATATGGGTGATAGCCAGGCCGCGACCGTCGCCGTCGTCCATCACCGACACCCACGCTCTCGCCCACATCACGCTCTGGTCGTCGCGGATGTACCGTTGCTCCATGTGGTACGAGTCGGCGGCGATGCCCGCAGTGTGGGCCTCGCCCCGCTGCCAATCATCGGGATGAGTGATCGATTGCATGGCACGACCAACGAGGTCGGCGCGGGTGTAGCCGAGCATGGTTGCCAGCGACTCGTTGACGTCGATCAATACGCCAGTGTCAGCGCTCGACAGGGCCATTCCCGTTGGCGCGCCGTGGAATGCCAGCCGGAACCGTTCCTGGGCGAGATCGAGATTGTGCGCCTCGCGTAGTCGACTGGTGATATCGCGCAGGGTCACCACCATGCGCTCGGGATCCCGCATGGGCAGGTGCACATCGGCCTCGAGGAGAATCTCGTGACCGTCGGGATGGTCGAACAGGAACACTGGGGTGCTGACCCTTTGGCCACTGCGCAGTTTGTCCCACACATCGAGCAACACCGGCCGGTCGGCAGGTCGTACCAACGCTGTGAACGTCTTGTTGAGTACCTCGGAGTGCGAGCGGCCGGTGATCTCGAGCGCCAGTTTGTTGGCCTCGACGACGCGCCCTTGGCCATCGAGCACGATGACGGCATCGGGAAGGTCATCGAGCAACGCGCGGAGTTCTGCCTCGGTGTGGCGCAGGTTGGAGATGTTGTCGCGCAGCCGATCCGACAGTGTCGACGAGTGATACCAGGTCGCCAATTGCTCGATGATGATCAGCATTCCGGCGAGTACGCCAATGACAATCGTGACCGTGGTCGCGTCGTGATGGCGGATCATGTAGCGCCACGCCGCCAGCCAGACAGCGGCCATCGCCGGCAGATGCACAACAAGCAAACGTGACAGCGTCGGACGCGTGTACCGGACGACTCCCCCACTGGGCATGCCGGCAGCCATCCCGATGACGGCGAAACCCAAGACCCAGCCAGGGAACGACACGGCGTACGAGACGTTGGATGTCGAACCGACGGTTGCCGAGTAGGCGACATCGGCAACGGTCAACGACACGGCACCGATCAAGAGACCGACCCGCGCCGGCGAATACCCGACCAGCAACAGCAGACCGAGCATCGTTGCCAGGGCGATGTCGGTGAGCGGATAGATGAGCATTGCCAATTGGGCCAGCAGCGAGAAGAGCGCCGGGTCGCCGACGCCGGTGCGAATGATCACTTCCCAGGCAACGAAGCTCAGCGCCACGGCCAGCACCATCGAGTCGACCATGAAGACGAGTCGCGTCGAGCGCTCGAATGGACGGGTGTGAATCACGATCGCACCAATCGCCGCGACGGGCCACACCAGATAGCCGATGTCGGCAAACGACGGCCAGGTCGTGGAGTCGACCAGCGTGATCTGAACGATCCATAGCAGTTGGCCGAAGGCCCAACCCAGCGCACCGAGCCCGAGCAGGAGCCATTCGACTTGGCGGTCCTGCCGATATCTGCCCAGGCTCAAGAGTCCGGCCGACGCAGGCACGAGCACCAGGGCGCACCCCGAAACAGCACCCCACGCCTCGATGTCGAATCCGTGCAGGGCGATCTCGACAAGCGTCGTCGCCAGAATCAACGCCAACCCGATGAGCCCGAACCTGACCGCCGTGGCGCGCGAGGGCGTCAGCCAGGTATCAAGCCGCCGACTTGGTTCGTCCAGGTTGTGTGTAACGGTCTTCACTTCGTGCCGGCCACTCCCGAATCGATGATATCAGCACCCCCCGTGGTCAACCCGCCACTGATCGAGCCGACGACGAATCTCGTTGTCCCCGATCATGCCCTCCTCCAGGCGGATTTCCAACAGAAACGCCAAGGCCTTGCCAATCAGCGGGCCGGGACCGATGCCAAGGTGCGCCATGACCTGCTTTCCATCGAGTTCCGGCCGAATTGAGGCCATTTCTTCGCGCTCGGCGAGCTCGCTGATCCGCTCCTCGAGCTCGTCCATCCGTTTCGCCAGAATCGCCGCTTTACGCTCGTTGCGTGTCGTGCAATCGCACCGGGTCAGCACGTTGAGCTCGCCCAGCAGTGGGCCTGCGTCGCGCACATAGCGGCGTACCGCGGAGTCGGTCCAACCCATCTGGTACGTGTGAAACCGAAGGTGCAGGGCCACGAGCTCGGTGATCGCCGCGACGTCGTCGTTGGAGTAGCGAAGGGCAGTGAGGCGCTTGCGCGTCATGCGTGCGCCGACAGCATCGTGGTGATGAAACGTCACACCCTTGCCCTGCTGATACCCGCGGGTCTGTGGTTTGCCGACATCGTGAAACAGAGCGGCCAGACGAGTCCGCCGAAAGTCGAAGTCGGCACGCATCTCTGGACGCACGTTCTCAACGACCGCCAGGGTATGAGTCAGCACATCTTTGTGCCGATGGATCGGGTCCTGCTCGAGACGCATCGCCGGCAACTCTGGCAAGAACTCGTCGGCGAGACCGGTCTCGATCGCAAACCACAGCCCGGCGCTGGGGTGGTCGACCACAATGAGCTTGTCGATCTCGTCGCGAATCCGCTCGGCGGAGACGATCTCCAGACGCCCATGCATCGCCGCCACGGCGGTGGTCAGTTCGGGGACAGGCTGCAATTTGTAGCGGGCGATGAAACGGGCGGCGCGCAACATGCGCAACGGGTCGTCGCTGAACGACACCTCCGGCGACAACGGCGTGCGTAACGTACGCGTGGCCAGATCGCCGGCACCACCGAACGGGTCGACAAGATTCGGCGTCGACGATGTCAGTTCGAGTGCCATCGCGTTGATCGTGAAATCGCGACGCGAGAGGTCGGTGTCGATCTCGTCGGCGAACTCGACATGTGGCTTGCGCGAGTCGTCGTTGTACGCCTCGGCGCGGTGCGTCGTGATCTCATAGGTGCGGCCGTCCTTCTTGGCGCCGATCGTGCCGAAGCGTTCGCCCTGCGTCCAAACGGCGTCGGCCCAACCTGCAAGGCAGGCTTTGATGTCATCTGGGCGGGCCGTAGTGGTGGCATCGAAGTCGTAGTCGTCGCGGTCGTCGCCGACCAGCAGATCGCGGACGGTGCCGCCGACTAGGTACAGGCGATGGCCGCTGGCGATGAACCGCTCCGTCAGTGGGGAAAGCTCGTCGAGGACCGGACGGAAACGATCCGGAATCACAACCAGCCCTGCTGCCGCCAATGGCGAGCCACGGCATTGACGGCATCGGAGCCAGGGCCCGCTGCGGTCGGGCCCTCGACGTCGCCCGCCCTTTGACCAGCGCCCTGGCCGGCAGGTGCCGACACGCCGGCGAGTTGACGCATGACTTCTGTGGAACAACTCGTCAACGCGTCGAGGTCGTAACCGCCCTCGAGCATCACCAGCCGCCGTCCAGGGGGCACCAGTGACAAGACTCGGCCGGTCAGGGGACCGTAGTCGCCGGCAGCCAGGCCCATGTCGGTGAGGGGGTCGTCGCGATGTGCATCGAAGCCCGCCGACACGATCACCCAGGTCGGGTCGAACCGATCAGCAACAGCAGCAACCAGCTCGTCGAACGCCTGCAAGTACACGTCGCCCGTGGCGCCCGCTGGCAATGGAATGTTGAGGGTCGTGCCGGCCCCGGCACCGGTTCCTGTTTCACCGATATCGCCGGTTCCCGGATACAGCGGCCATTGGTGGCAGCTGACGAACAAGACCCGCGGATCGTCGTAGAACACGGCTTGGGTGCCATTGCCGTGATGAGCGTCGTAGTCGAACACCATGACCCGCTCTCCCTGGTCTGCAAGTGATGCGGCGACGATGGCGACGTTGGAGATCATGCAAAATCCCATCGACTCAGTCGTCGAGGCATGATGTCCTGGAGGCCGAACCGCGCAGAACGCGGCATCGCCCTTGCCGGCCCGCAGCGCGTCGACTGCTGTCAGGCCGGCGCCTGCAGCCAGTCTCGCCGCTTCAAAGCTGCCCTGGCTCGCATAGGTATCGGGGTCGATGCGGCCGCCGCCGCCGGCGCACATCGTCTCCATCCGATC
>JAYTZE010000376.1:0-3378 GCA_043742385.1 Ilumatobacteraceae bacterium | reverse complement strand
CTCCGATTGCGCTGGGTCGATCCTCGCTGGCGTCCACCCGCCGTCGGCGAGGGTTCCTCGGCCTGGTATGTGGGGGCCTTGCTCTGGTCGCGGTCTTTGTGTGGAGCGAGGCGAGGGCCGATGGCGATACGTCCGCCGCCCGGACGGCGGCCATGCCGACGTCGCCGGCGATCGAGGATCGTCACGGTGTCCGCCTCCTTGGGGCGCACCTGACCGCTGCCGGTGGCATGGTCCAGATCCAGTATCAGATCATCGATCCGGCAAAGGCAGAATCGATTCACGACGAAGGTGTATCACCCGTGCTCGACGCCAGCGGCATCCGCTTCGACACCCCGGGAATGGCGGGCCACGGTCACTCGAAGGAGACGCCCGTCGCCGGCCGCACGGGTTACGTATTGTTGGCCAACTCGCGTGGCCTGCTCCATATCGGTGATCAGGTGGCGATCGTCGTCGGCGAACTATCGTTGGGTGGCGTGATACTCGGATGAGGCGGTGGTGTGGGGCGCTTGTATGCGCCCTCGCCGTCACCTTCATGACGCCGGCTTCTCCGGTTTCGGCACACGCGGCGCTGCTCAGCTCCAATCCAGTCGATGGGTCGGTTTTGGTCGAGTCACCGGTGGTCGCTGAGCTGCGGTTCAGCGAGGAGGTGCTCGGCGAGGCCAGCAGTGTGCGGCTTGTCCGCCTGGGCTCGGGGCAGACCGACGAGCTCGAGTTCAGCGTATTGCACGGCGGCCTTACCATTCTGGCCGACCTGCCAACGCTCGAGCGCGGTGCATACGTGTTGCAGTACGTCGCCGTCGACCCTGCGGACCTTCACAAGACCGTCGGCTCGATCTCGTTCGGCATCGGCGTCGCTGCACCGCCATCGATATCGGGGGAGCAGGTCGACGGGTCCTGGCTGTCAACCGCCCTGCGCGCCCTGACGGACGCAGCCCTGCTTCTCGCTGTCGGCGCTGTGGTGATTGTCGTTCTGCTGGTGCGCAGCGGACGACGCGATCTGGAACGGGTAGCGCGCCTCGCCATCGTGAGCAGTTGCGTTGTGGCTGTCGGTTGGATCGGATTGCTCATCGCCGACGCGGCCACGGTTGGGTTCCACCGAGTGCAGTGGAGCAGTTTGATCTTGACCAGTGGCCCCGGGCGGCGAGCCTTGGTTGGTGTGCAGTTGGCGATCGGTATCGCCTGGGCCGCGACAATGCTGCGCAAGGCGAGCGGCGAATCGCAGCGGTTCGTGGGCCGAATTCTCGTCCTGCTCGCTGTGGCGCTCGTGGTCACCGCTGCGTTCGGCGGCCACGCCGGCGTCGGCGGATCCCTCGCCGTCGGCGTCGCCGTGCGAGCAACACATCTCGCATCGTTGTGCTTGTGGATCGGGGCAGTGGCCGCGATGTGGGTGCTAGGCCGGCGCGACGCTGAGCTCCGTGCGCTGTGGCCGTCGGTCAGCAAGCTGGCTGCGATTGGCATCGCGGTCACCGGCGCCAGCGGTCTCGTGCTGAGCGGACGCGTCGCTGTGACGGTCACCGCGTTGCTCGACACCTCGTACGGACAGCGAATCGTGATGAAGGCCGGCTTACTGGTGGTACTCGGTGCTCTCGGCGCACTGGCTGCTCGGCGCATCGGTCGCGGTCGCGACCCGCGACGGCTCCCGATCGAACTCGCCACGGCCGGCCTCGCCGTCGCGATAGCGGCGGTGCTGGCCAGTTCTGCTCCGGCACGTGGCGAGCAGTTCCTTCCGCTCCCGGTCGACGACCCGCAGGTCGTGACCTCGGATATCGGCGACCTCACCGTCAGCGCCTCGATCGATCCAGCTCGACCTGGCCCAAACCTGGTGCAGATCCGTGTGCTCGATACCCGTCGACCCTCACCCGGGCCGGTCGAGATCGTGACCCTCCGGGTCAACGGTGCCGACGGGGTCGTCGTGGCCGAACGAGCCGGGGTTCCGGTCGACGGCCTCGTCGAATGGGCCGATGTCTCCGTCCCGAGTCCCGGCACGTACCGCATCCAAGTCGACGTCGCCCGGCCCGCATCGCCGGTGTCGCCGTTCGTCGCGTCGTGGGACATCGACGTCGCCCCGGTGCCGCGGGCCGATCGAGTTTTGTCGACTCGATCGTGGGCCCCTGTCGCGGCGAGCCTCGCGGCCGGGTGGATCGTGATGGCTGCCGCAGGATGGTGGGCGATTGGTCGCCGCGGTCGGTCGGATCGAGGTGTCATTGGCTCGGATCCGTGGTGATAGGTCGTTCGACCCAATTGGGTCGCGATGGCTTTTCAATTCCTGGAGGCCGTGGCACGATGCAACACGTCGAGGAGAGGCATCTAGCAGACCCTCGGACGGGGTAATACACATACAAGTGGACGGATCACAACTGAAGACGTGAGCAGCTGATCGGCGGTGAGTGTCGAAGCGAGCAGATGGGTCGTAGCGGGCCTGCTCGTGGCGGCGACACTTCACCGGCGGATCGGGACGGGGTCTTCAGCTCAAAATTCGACCGACGGGGTTAGCTGAGGGACGGTCTGCTAACCCCGTCGATCGATCCCTACTGTAACCCGTAGCGTCAAGGTGTCCTTCAGGTCGAGCCCCGCGGCTCCCAAACACCAGGTATCGTGATGCGTCTTGTCCTGGTCGCGCATCGTGACCTGACACGGCGACGTGGCCGAGTGGTTCAGGCAAGGGCCTGCAAAGCCCTGTACATGGGTTCGATTCCCATCGTCGCCTCTCAACCTCTGACGTGGTATATTGCCAGTTCAGAGGTTCTTTTCGTTGTGACCTGCAGTGGCCGCGAGTGACCGTCAGGAACGTCTGACAACCACCATTTCGCGCTAGTCCCACCCCTCGCTCACCCCTCGCACGTCACAGGAGGCATCGAGTGGCTCACATCGAGAAGCAACGCGGCACCTACCGAGCTCGATTCCCGGACCCCGTCGGCAAAGTCCAGTCGCGCACGTTCGCGCGCAAGGCCGATGCCGAGCGGTTCCTACGTCAGATTGATGCCGATCAACTTCGCGGCCAATGGGTTGATCCGCGCAACGCCGACACACCGCTCGCTGTCTGGGCCGAAGAGTTCGTGTCGCTGTGCCGGCGGCTCTCACCGACCACGCAAGAGACCTACCGGCGCGACCTCGACAAGTACGTGCTGCCGAGGTTCGGTGCATATCGACTTGGCCATGGCCGGCGGATGTGATCGAGAACTGGCTGAACGACGAGATCGCCGCCGGCATCGCTCCGTTGTCGGTGCATCGCCACTACCGAACGCTTCGCCGCATGCTGCAGGTCGCCGTGCAGAAGCAGAGACGCCACCATTGACCGGAGTTGCACAGCCACCATTGACGGGACCGGTCGTTGTTGCGGAAGGAACCGAAGACGTCTGCTGGCGTGCGTTCGATCAC
>JAYTZE010000375.1:0-3379 GCA_043742385.1 Ilumatobacteraceae bacterium | reverse complement strand
TTACGGGCGACGTTGGGCTGGATGGGCTGCGCGGGCACCTGCGGCTAGGGTCGGCGACGTGGCAGATCGGACCGAGTTCACACAGCAGGCGATGCAGTACGCACCGCAGTTGTACAGCGCCGCTCTGCGGATGACCCGCAACTCGTCCGACGCAGAAGACCTCGTGCAGGAGACATACCTGCGCGGTTTCCGCAGCTACGCAGGATTCGAAGAGGGCACCAACCTGCGCGCCTGGCTGTTTCGGATCATGACTAATCAGTACATCAACACCTACCGCGCCAAGCAGCGCCGGCCAATCGAAACCGACCTCGATGACGTCGAGGATCTCTATCTGTATCGCCGTGTCGGCAACCTCGGCGCATTGAGCCGCAGCGCCGAGGACACACTGCTCGAGCTGTTCACCGACGAGGAAGTCAAGACCGCTCTCGAGGAGCTGCCCGAGGCGTTTCGCATGCCCGTGTTGCTGGCCGACGTGGAAGGATTTTCCTACAAGGAGATCGCCGAGATGACCGACGTCCCCATCGGTACGGTGATGTCACGGCTGCATCGGGGAAGAAAAGCGATGCACAAGAAGTTGTATGACTTTGCCGAGCAGCGCGGCATGATTTCCGTTGACGACGATCAGGTGAAAGAACCCACCAATGGCTAATTGCGACGAGACGATCCGCGAACTCGAGGCCTTTCTGGACGGAGCTTTGTCGGAGGACGGTCATCAGGCCATTCACGCTCATCTCGGCGGCTGCACCGACTGTCTGCAGGCCTTCGACTTTCACGCCGAGCTGCGCACGGCGATCGCCGCGAAGTGCCGCAACGACGAGATGCCGCCCGGCCTGCTGTCGCGGATCGAGCAATGCTTCAACGAGGATTTCGACGGCGACGGTCGCATCGGCTGAGGCCAGACAAGTTCACGAACTCGCCTGGTGCTGGCTACGCTGGCCGGCATGACAGCGGTCATCTTTCACTTCTGGCTGGGCGTCATCTTGCTCGCAGTTTCGATCCTGGCGGTCGTCGGCCTGATCGGTGGGTATCTCAAGAAGGTCACTGCCCCGCAGTTCCCCTCGAAGCGACAGAGCGAAGAATAACCGGGCGCTCCGTGGCTGCCGCTGAGTCGCCCATCGACTGGCGCCGCGCCGAGCAGATCGCCACCCGCATCTCGGGCCGCCACGCGGACCTCGAATCGATCGCCGGCGATCGGGAAAGCAAAGCCGCCAACCTGTCACAGGTGATCCCGCGGCTGGAGGATCGGATCGAGGCCACCACCGGGCTGCGCTCGATGTCGGGCCCGGCTGTTGTCGAGGTCATCGACCGACCCACCTGGATCAGGGCCAACATCGCCTCGTTCCAGCATCTGCTGGCACCGCTGGTCGAGCAATGGTCGGAGAAGATGCCGACGAAGGGGATGGCAGCAAGGATCAGCGGGCAGTTGGTCGGCGCCGAGCTGGGTGCGCTGCTGGGCTGGATGAGCAGTCGGGTGCTCGGGCAGTACGACCTGCTGGTGGGTCGCGACGACGTCGACGACGCGGTGTACATGGTTGGCCCGAACCTGGCGGCGATGGAACGGCGCTTCGGCTTCGATCCGGTCGAGTTCCGCACCTGGGTGCTGTTGCATGAGTTGACCCATCGAGCCCAGTTCACCGGTGTGCCGTGGATGCGCGAGCACTTCACCGGTCTGGTCAACACCAGCGTCCGTATGGCCAATCCCGATCCACGCCGGATTGCCGAGGCAGTGCGCGAGGCCTTCAGTGACCGCGACCGCGCCCGGCAGCAGGTCCGCGACAGCGGCGTCTTCGGCCTGATCGCGTCTGGCGAGCAACGCGAGGTGATCCAGCACATCGCCGGATTGATGTCTTTGCTGGAGGGCCACGGTGACGTGACCATGAGCCGAGCCGTCGGCGATCTGGTGCCGTCGGCATCGCGCTTCAGCGCGGTGCTGCAAGCGCGACGGCGACGATCCAACCCTCTCACCAGGCTGACGCTGCGGCTCACGGGGATCGAGGGCAAGCTCAACCAATACGCAGCGGGCGAGCGGTTCATCGCCGCGATCGAGGTCGACGGCGGACCGCGTGCCATCGATGTTTGTTGGCGGGCTCCGGCCAACCTGCCGTCCTTGGAGGAGATCCGCACCCCGCAGCTGTGGCTCGATCGCGTCGGAGCACTCGTTGGTTGAGACCGAGTCAGCCACGCTGAACCTGCTCGCCAAATGCACGTTCCCGCCATCGGGCTCCAAGGTCACCTGCGCTGTCTCGGGGGGCGCCGATTCGATGACGCTGATGGTGTTGGCCATCACCGCCGGTTGCTCGGTCACCGCAGTGCACGTCGACCACGGTCTCCGATCCGGGTCCGATTCGGAGGCCGAGCTGGTGGCAGCGGTCGCTGAGCGTTTCGGGGCGGCGTTTCGCGCCGAGACCGTCCACGTATCAGGAGGGCCGAACCTCGAGGCAAGGGCACGTGCAGCCCGCTATGCAGTGCTGCCCGACGACGTCATGACCGGCCACACCGCGGATGACCAGGCAGAAACCATGCTGCTCAACCTGATGCGCGGTGCCTCCAGCACCGGGCTGGCCGCAATGCGGCCTGGTCCTCGGCGACCGATTCTCGCCCTCCGACGAGCTACCACCGCCCGGTTCTGTCACGCGGTGGGAATCAAGGCGATCGACGACCCCACCAACCGCGACCCGGCATTCCTTCGCAATCGCGTTCGCCACGAACTGCTGCCGCTGATGAACGAGATGGCCGTTCGTGATCTCGTGCCCGTGCTGACCCGTCAAGCAGGGCTGCTGCGCGACGACGGTGATCTGCTCGACCAACTGGCCGAATCGATCGATCCCACAGATGCCAAACGGCTGGCCGCGGCGCCGGTGCAGCTGGCCAGGCGCGCTGTGCGGCGCTGGCTCACAACCGACCATCCGCCCGACGCAGCCACCGTCGAGCGGGTGCTGCGCGTCGCCAGCGGGCAGGCCACCGGGTGCGATATTGGTTCGGGGCGGCGTGTCGAGCGATCGCGGCAACGATTACAGCTGCTCGGCGAACCAACGACGGTGCCGAGCCGCTAGCCTCGCAATCCGAATGTTTGCGCTCGATGGAGGACACTGCTGATGCCACCGCGGCTTCGTGGCAAGTGGGCCCTGGGCATTACTCCACGCAACTTCACCTGGATCATGAAGGACAAGCTCGCCGTCTGCGAGCGTCCCGGCGGGTATGGCGACAACCATCGCCGCGTCCGTCGTCAAGAAGAGATCATTTGGCTGCGTGAGAACGGTTTTGGGTGCCTGATCAGCATCATCCCAGCCCCGCACAACCTCCACAACTACGACGAACTGGCCCTTCCCTACCTGCATCGGCCGTTCACCGGCATTGACGATCTCGGGCAATGGCTGCG
>JAYTZE010000374.1:0-13724 GCA_043742385.1 Ilumatobacteraceae bacterium | reverse complement strand
CTGCCGTACCGGCGCGCCGTTGACCGAGGAAGCCCTGGAGATCATGCGGATGGTGCTGGGCGGGCGCCTCAACGACGCCTTGTCGGTTCCTGCCTCGTCGGCGACACACGAGGTGGCAGCCCACGCGACTCGGGCGATGGAGCATCACATCGAGCGCCGCCTGCGCACGGTGGCGATGTTCGAACGCATGGACACCTAACAAGGAATCCATTCGCGACAGCGTGGACGACGCTCGTAGCCTTGCACGGGTATGCCTGCGACCGAACTCGATCAAGTTGTCAATCTCTGTAAGCGGCGGGGCTATGTGTATCCGTCCGCCGAGATCTACGGCGGTTTCCGCAGCACGTACGACTACGGACCGCTGGGCGCCCTCATGCTGCGCAATATCCGCGACGCATGGATTCGATCGATGGTGCAACTACGCGACGATGTCGTGCTGATCGACGCTGCCGTACTCGGCCCGCCACAGGTGTGGGAGGCCAGCGGACACCTCGCCAACTTCACCGATCCGCTGGTCGACTGCACCAACTGCAAGAACCGGTTCCGGCTCGACAAGCTCGACGACCCGACCACCTGTCCGAGTTGCGGCAAGACGGGCACGTTCACCGAGCCCCGTCAGTTCAATCTGATGTTCAAGACGAACGCCGGGCCGATCGAGGACGCCGGTGCAATCGCCTATCTGCGCCCCGAGACGGCGCAGGGCATGTTCATCAACTTCGGCAACGTGCTGAACTCGACCAGGCGCAAGCCACCGTTCGGTATTGCCCAGGTGGGCAAGAGCTTCCGCAACGAGATCACTCCGCAAAACTGGATCTTCCGGACGCGCGAGTTCGAGCAGATGGAGATGGAGTACTTCGTGCCACCGGCCGACAGCGCGAAGTGGTACGAGTACTGGTGCGCCGAGCGGATGAACTGGTATCTCGAGCTCGGTGTGCCGACCGAACTGTTGCGCCTGCGGGCCCACGACGCCGACGAGTTGTCGCACTATTCAACAGGTACGTCCGATGTCGAGTTTCTGTTCCCGTGGGGCTGGGACGAAGCCGAGGGCATCGCTCAGCGCACCGACTACGACCTCACGCAACACTCGAATCACTCGGGGGAGAAGCTCGACTACTTCGACCAGGCGACGAACGAGCGCTACAAGCCCTACGTGATCGAGCCGGCCGTTGGTGTCACCCGCCTGTTCGCGATCTTCCTGCTGGCCGCCTACGACGAAGACGTGGTCAACGATGAATCCCGGACCGTGCTCAGGCTGCACCCCCGGCTGGCGCCGTACAAGGTCGCCGTGCTTCCGCTGTCGAAGAAAGACACGCTGACCCCGTTGGCACACCACGTGCGCAAGGTGCTGAGCGAGCGATACATGGTCGACTACGACGAGACCCAGGCGATCGGCCGTCGCTATCGGCGGCAAGACGAGATCGGCACTCCGTTCTGCGTCACGGTCGACTTCGATTCGCTCGACGATGGCGCAGTCACCATCCGCGATCGCGACACGACCGCGCAGGTCCGGGTGCCGATTGACTCGTTGCTGGGCGAGATCAGCTCGCGGCTCGGCTTCTAAGGGTGGTTGCCTGGTGGTGACGACGTACCTCGATCGCATCCTCAAAGACCATCGGGCCATCGCACGGTCGGATCATCGTTCCCTGAGGGCCCTCACCGCGGAAGCGGAGCAGATGCCGCCGACGCGCGGTTTTGCCGCAGCGCTTCGTGGACAATCGACATTGGCCGTGATCGCCGAGATCAAGCGTCGCTCACCTTCGAAGGGAGACCTGTTCGCCGACCTCGATGCGGCGGTTGTGGCGCGGGCCTATGAGCGTGGGGGGGCGAGGTGCCTCTCGGTCCTCACCGACGCCCCCGACTTCGGTGGGTCGGCGGCTGATCTGCAGGCAGCGCGAAACGCGTGCACGCTGCCGGTTCTACGCAAGGATTTCACCGTCAGTGAGCGCGACGTTTTGGACGCCCGGATCATGGGAGCCGACTGCGTGTTGCTGATCGCAGCTGCTCTCGACAAGAGCGAGCTGTTCACGTTTCACGAACTTGCCATCAGTATTGGTCTCGACGTGCTCGTCGAGATCCACGACGAAGCAGAGTTGGACATCGCTCTGCGAGCGGATGCATCGATCATCGGTGTCAACCAACGTGATCTCATCACGTTCCGCGTCGACCACGAACGCGCCGAACGGATGGCCGCGCTGATTCCTTCAGATGTCATCAGGGTCGCCGAGAGCGGCGTGCGCGACCGCAACGACGCGCAAAACTTGAGACGCGCGGGCTACGACGCTGTGCTGGTCGGCGAGTCATTGGTCACTGCCGCTGATCCTGCCGCAGCGATTGCAGAACTGCGCGTTCTCTGACGCGGAAATCATCACCTCACATCCCACCCCGGCCCGATACGTTTGGGATTCAGATGTTCGTCAAGATCTGCGGTATCACGAATGAGGACGACGCTCTGTTTGCCGTTGCCATGGGCGCCGACGCCGTTGGTTTCATATTCGCCCCGTCACCGCGTCAGATCGCCGCTCAGCAGGTCTACAACATCACGCGACGCCTCCCGCCCGAGATCCTCACCGTCGGGGTGTTCCGCGACGAGCTGCCCAGCAGAGTGATCGAGACTGTCAATCGCGCCGGCCTGAAGGCGGCGCAACTGCACGGTCACGAGTCGCCGGCGATGGTGGCCGAGGTCGCCGAGCAGATTCGCTGGGTGATCAAGGCGGTCGTTGCCGGCTCACCCGATGCCCGACGAACCAAGGAGTTCAGCACCGACTTGATCATGGTCGACGCGCCATCACCGGGGTCTGGTGAGCTGTTCGACTGGACACTGCTTGGCGAGGTGGCCGAGGGACCGCGGATGATCCTTGCCGGTGGCCTCGATCCCGACAATGTCGCCAAGGCAGTGCGCAAGGTGCAGCCGTGGGGTGTCGATGTCTCGACCGGTGTCGAGAAGTCACCAGGTCGCAAGGACCCGATGAAGGTCAAGCTATTCATCGAACGGGCCCGTGCCGCTGCGCCGCAGCAGCACCTCGGGCCGGATTCGATGCCCTACGACTGGGCCGATGACGAGGAGTAGATGATGTCGCTGATGGCAGAACCATCGGCCACTGGACGTTTCGGCGAATTCGGTGGTCGCTTTGTACCCGAGACCTTGGTGCCGGCATGTCAGGAGTTGGAGGCAGCCTTCCGCGAAGCGTGGGTCGACCCGGCATTCCGTGCTGACCTCGACTATCAGCTGCGGCAGTACGCGGGTCGGCCGTCGATTCTCACCGAGTGCGCCAATCTCAGCGATCAGCTCGGCATCCGTTTGGTGCTGAAGCGCGAGGACCTGAATCACACTGGCTCGCACAAGATCAACAACGTGCTCGGCCAGGCACTGCTCGCCAAGCGGATGGGTAAGACGCGCCTCGTGGCCGAGACGGGCGCCGGCCAGCACGGCGTCGCCAGCGCGACTGCCGCCGCGCTGCTGGGGATGGAATGCAAGGTGTACATGGGTGCGGTCGACGTCGAACGTCAGGCGCTGAACGTCTTTCGTATGAAGCTGCTCGGCTCCGAGGTCGAGGCCGTGCACAGCGGCAGCCGCACGCTGAAAGATGCGGTCAACGAGGCGATGCGTGATTGGGTTGCATCGGTCGAGACGACGCACTACTGCCTCGGATCGGTCATGGGCCCGCACCCGTATCCGTGGATGGTTCGCGAGTTCCACCGCGTTGTCGGCGACGAGGCCAAGCAGCAATGCTTCGACCTGTTCGGCGATGTGCCCGACGTCGTGGTGGCCTGCGTCGGCGGCGGCTCGAATGCGATCGGCATCTTCTCGGGCTTCGTCGACGATCGCAGCCGTTTGGTCGGTGTCGAACCTGCCGGTGGTGCCGCGGTCGGTCGAGGGCAACCCGGGGTTGTGCACGGCATGCGTAGTTACCTCATGCAGGACGAGTACGGCCAGGTGCAGGAGGCACAGTCGATCTCCGCCGGTCTCGACTATCCCGGTGTCGGTCCCGAGCACAGCTATCTCGCTTCGATCGGCCGCGCCGAGTATCCGTCAGTGACCGACGCCGAAGTCATCGACGCGTTTCAGCTGCTGGCCCGCGCCGAGGGCATCATCCCTGCGCTGGAATGTGCACATGCACTTGCATGGATCACTCGGGAGGCTCCGAACCTGCAGGGCTGCACGGTCTTGATGAATCTGTCAGGTCGAGGCGACAAAGACGTCGCCCAGATGATGGACATCTTGGGCCGATGACCGGGGTGCCAAATTTCGGGGTGCTGGAAACGGCCCTTCGTCGTCAGCGAGCCGCCGGTCGCAAGCTACTGGTGCCCTACATCACCGGTGGCCTGGCCGGATGGCAACAGGCTGTGCGCGCCGTCGCCGCCTCGGGTGCCGATGCCATCGAGATTGGCATGCCATTCTCGGATCCGGTGATGGATGGGCCCGTCATTCAATTGGCGTCACAGATGGCGCTCGAGGCCGGGGCAACGCCGGTGTCGATCCTCGACGAAGTGCGAGAACTCGACGTCGGCATCCCGCTCGCTGTCATGACGTACTACAACACCGTCCATCACGCCGGCCACGAGCGATTTGCTCATCAACTTCTTGCTGCCGGCATCAATGCGGCGTTGGTACCCGATCTTCCGTTGGAGGAATCCGGACCGTGGTGTGCTGCCGCCGACGAGGCCGGCATCGAGACAGTCATGTTCGCCGCGCCGACGGCGCCCGACGCACGCCTACCACTGATCGCCGCGCGCGCCCGTGGTTTTCTCTACTCGGTCGGCCTGCTGGGTGTCACCGGCGAACGCCACGAGTTGGCTGCGACCGCGGCCTCACTAGCACGCCGCCTGAAGGCCATCACCGACGTGCCGGTTCTGATCGGCGTCGGCGTCTCCAACGCAGCGCAGGCTCACCAGGCAGTGCAGGTCGCCGACGGTGTTGTGATGGGCGCATCCGTGATCAGGCGTCTGCTCGACGATGGCCCCGATGCGGCGGGTGAGTACATCGCCGAAGTCCGCGCTGCGATCGATGCCTGATCCGTGTGAGCTCTGTGAAGCGGCTCGACTGACCGAGTGGTTCTACGAAGACGATGTGTGCTGGATCGCTGAGTGCGAGCAGTGCTACGTGCCGATGGTCGTCTGGAAGCAGCATGATCCGAGTCCGCCCGATGAGGTCCGCGCAACGATGCTGGCGATGCTGGGCACGGTGGTGCATTCGTCGTATCGATTCGACGGCTTCTACGTCGACGACAACATGCGCTCAATTCCCAGCCACTTTCACGCGCATGCTCGACCGCGTGGTGGCTTTTTCGGTCACGGGCTGCGTCGCTGAGCGCAAAACACAAACTAACCGCCATGAGCGGCTCGTCTGCTTATTGATGCTGGCCTCGGAAGGTTGATGACCTGCGAGGGTCTCGAACTAGGGAGAGATCAGGAGGGGACGACGATGGGGCGACGCATCTGCTTATTCCTTTGGGTTTCGTCGGCTGCGGCTCCGCCGAGTGGTGTTGAACATATCACAGTCCGTGAGAAGATTTGCAACTTGCTTGAGCAGAATTTGCGTCAATCTTTACGGCACCGTCCGTGGCGGTTCGTGTCTCATACGATCGCTAGCATCGCCACATGCTCACTGCCGGTCAACCTGCGCCAGAGTTCTCCTTGACGAACCAGAAAAACGAGGATCAGGCCCTGGCCGCACTACGTGGCCATGCCGTGCTGGTGTACTTCTATCCGCGAGCAGATACGCCGGGTTGTACGACCCAGGCATGCGGTCTGCGCGACGTCGCCGAACAGGTCGGCGACACGGTCATCGTCGGCATCAGCCCTGACAAACCGGCGGCGCTGGCCCGTTTCCGCGACAAATACGAGTTGAACTTCGACCTGTTGTCCGACCTTGACCACTCGGTGGCCGAGGCCTACGGGGTGTGGAAGGAAAAGAAGAACTACGGCAAGACCTACATGGGTATCGAGCGGTCGGCGTTCCTGATCGGCCAAGACGGCGAGCTCCGCAACGTGTGGTACAAGATCAGCCCGAAAGACACACCGACGCGGCTGCTGGAAGCGCTTGCCGAATGACCTCGTTGCCGAGGCCGGCCGACATCTTGCCGCACCGCTCGCCATTTCTGTTCGTCGACGAACTGATCGCGCTCGACCCGGGTGTCAGTGCGGTAGGTACCTGGTCGCTAACCGGCGATGAGTGGTTCTTTCCCGGCCATTTTCCGGGCAGACCTACGCTGCCGGGGGTGTTGATGTGCGAGGCGATCGCTCAGGTGGGCGCGATTGCGGTGCTGACCGACGCACGGTTCGCCGGAAAGCTGCCGCTGTTCGGCGGCCTCGACAGAGCCCGCTTCCGCCGCCAGGTTGGGCCCGGCGACAGCCTAGAGCTGCATGTTTTCTTGGATCGCATGTCGGCCCGTGCCGGCAAGGGTCATGGCAAAGCGGTATTGCGTGGTGACACGGCGTGCGAGTGTGAGTTGATGTTCGTGCTCGTCGACGGCTGAGATCACGCCGCGGCGAGCCACAACGGCGCAGCGACCAGCGTGCAGTGTTCGCAGGGCGTGCCGCGCTCGACCAGCTCTGCGTCGGCGATCAAGCCGTGACGGAAGGCAACCTCTTCTACGACGTCGGGATCGTCGCACGGCCCGCCAAACCACTGATCGACGACGTCGACGAGACCGACGTGGTCGGGGCAATCGAGGCGTGTGTGCACCAGATTGGGCCGATCGATGTCGAAGATCACGAAGTGTGTGGGGCGGCGGTAGATGATGCGCTGTGTCATAGCCAGCATCATGACAAAGGGGTGTATCACGGTTTCCCGATGAGGTCATCTGGCCGGGTCATACGGCTCATTCACGACCAAGAACGTTGACTTCGCTGCGCCGGCCGGGTTAACTGGCGTTGCTCAATTCATGTTGCTCCCACTGGGGCAGCCTGTGCCCGTCCAGAACACCGCGGCTCGCATCAACGGCGAAAGCGGGTGTCTGTGTCGATAGCGACGAGGGAAATCGAAGCTCAGGACCTCGCGTCAGTGATTGCGACGCCCCCGAACACCTCTGTGCCGTGCAGAAGTTTGTCGGCGAGTTCGACCCGAGCGTGGTGGTGATGGATCCGATCTCCGACTTCGTGAGTCTTGGCACTGCAGTTGACGTCGCTGCGCTGTTGACGCGCCAGGTCGACTTCCTGAAAGCCAGGGGAGTGACGTCGTTGTTCACCAGTTTGACCACGTCGAGGGAGCCGACGCCGGTCGAGCAACAGATGACGTCGCTCATCGACACCTGGTTGCTCGTCAAGACGTTGGAGGGCAATGGAGAGCACAACAGGGTGTTGTATGTGCTCAAAGCGCGGGGCATGGCCAACAGCAACCAGATCCGCGAGTTCCTGCTCACGGACCATGGCATTGAGTTGTCCGACGTCAACCTCGAACGCCGACGCCAATCGCTCGACGCGCAGACTGCAACGCTGTGGCGTGAGTTCGATGATGAATCCGACATCGTCAAACGCCTACTCAGCCATGGTTCGATCGGCGCCGACGACCGAGCAGACCAACGCGTCGCTCAGGACTTGCTCCGCGGGGCAGACGTTGCCACGAAGGTCGGTATCGACGATGTCCACGTCGACGAGCACGGTGCGTTGTGAGTTCTGGCGCCAACATGACCGCACCAGCGACCGGCGCAGCCCAGGGATTCGATCCAGGGGTCGTCGGTGCCGGGGACGTGTTCTACGACTTGACGCTGTACGTCAGTGGAGCGTCGGACCTTGCGGCGCGCGCGATCGCCAACGCTCGACACTTGTGCGAACTCCACTGCGAGGGCCGGTACCACCTCTCGGTCGTCGATATCCACGAAGATCCGAGCAGCCTGCTCACCAACAATGTGCTGGCTACACCGACATTGGTCAAGAGCCAGCCGGCGCCCGTGCGCAGGGTTGTGGGTGATCTCTCGGAGTCTGCCAAGGTGATCTCGACACTGGATCTTCCCGCCGCGCGGGCTGCGTCGAAAGTGCTCGGTTAGCGCGGCATGGCACGCGTCTACTCCCCGTCTCGAAGAGGAACGCTGCTGGAGCCCAAGGTCGGTCGAGTTCGGCACGACACCAGGCTCGTCGAGTTTGCCGATACTCCCGTGGCACCGGACGACTCACCGACGACGCTCGAGGAGGCACTCGTGCGAATGGCCGAAGCCGAGGACATGCTTCGAGCAATCGCTGCCGGCGAGGTCGACGCGTTCGTTGTATCCGATGGCCGATCGCGTCGGCGAGTATTCACCCTGTCAACCGCCGACCGGCCGTACAGAATCTTCGTCGAGAACATGCGTGACGGTGCAGTCACACTGTCGTCGAACGGACTCGTCCTTTACGCCAATCGGAGGTTGGCTGAACTCCTCGAGCGTCCCAGAGCGTCAATCGTCGGCTCACCCTTGGCGTTGTTCGTAGCCAGCAGCTCCCCCCTCGAACTGGACGAACTCCGTGGTCCCACTGGACTCGGCGCTACCGTCGAGTTTGATCTCCTCAACAGCCGAGGGCGCGCTGTTCCTGTGCTGGTCGGTATCTCGCCGCTCGAAGTTGATGGCGACAATCTGACGTGCCTCACCTTCACCGACCTCAGCGGTCAAAAGGCCCAGGACCGAGAGATCTCCCGCCTTGGCGAAGCGCAGGCCGAGCGAATGGTCGACTTGCAGGCAGCGCAAGCTGCGTTGACCATGCAAGCGACGCACGATGCGCTGACCGGCTTGCCAAACCGCGCCCTGCTCGTCGACCGAATTACGCGAGCCCTGCTGGAATCGAAGCGTTCCCGTCGCTGCACTGCAGTGCTGTTCGTCGACCTCGATCGGTTCAAGCAAATCAATGACACCCAAGGTCACGCTGCCGGCGACATCGTATTGCGCACGGTGGCCGAGAAGCTGACCGCTGTTGTGCGGCCGCACGACACCGTTTCGCGAATCGGTGGCGACGAGTTCGTCGTGCTGGCAGCCAATGTCGAGAATCGCGATCGCGCCATCGACATCGGGGCCCGCCTCATCGCGGAGCTGAGTCACCACGTCGGTGACACCGATCCGGTGGGCGCCAGTGTCGGCATTGCTGTCTCGATCGGCGGACGAGGAACCGCGGAGATCCTGCTCAACGAAGCCGACAAGGCCATGTACCAAGCGAAATCGCTTGGCAGGGGCCGCGTTGAAGTATTCGATGCAGCACTCGGTCGCCAAGTGCAACAGCGTTCCGCTGCACAAAAAATGCTGCAGGCGGCGTTGGATGACCGCAGAGTAATCGTGTACTACCAGCCGGTCGTCGACCTTGGCACTGGGCGGGTGGTCGGCTTCGAGGCACTTGCCCGGATCGCCGAACGTGACGGCTCCATCCTGCCGCCGGTCGATTTCATCTCCGTGGCGGAAGACAGCGGGCTCGTGGTGCCGCTCGGCACGCAGGTGCTGGCGATGGCGTGCAAGGAGGCGAACCAATGGGAGCCAGTTGGGCTTGCCGCTACGCCGTTGACGATCGCAGTCAACCTCTCCGCTCGGCAGTTCGAGCCAGGAGACCTGACGACCGTCGTGGAAGAGATGCTGGACCAGACCGGTCTCGACCCGACATGCCTGCACCTCGAGCTCACCGAAACCGCCATCATCGATCTGCGACCCGACATCGTGAATCAGCTCGAGCTGATCACAGATCTCGGTGTGCAGATCGGCCTCGACGACTTCGGCACCGGGTACGCATCGTTGACGCATCTTCGCCGGTTGCCGTTGAGCTTCGTGAAGATCGACCAGACCTTCGTGCAGGGCATCGGTGAAGACCAGTCCGACGAGCGGATCGTGTCCGCAGTCGTCGACCTGGCTGCCAATCTTGGCCTGCGTTCGATCGCCGAGGGTGTCGAAACAATTGATCAACTCAGCCGCTTGCGAGAGCTCGGCTGCGACCAGGGTCAGGGCTACCTCTTCGCCCGGCCCTTACCTCCGACCGACGTCTCCATGGATCTCCTCAACTCCGCCTGGTGACGCCGCGAGGGCAGCCGAGGCCTCGGTGGCTCACGTGCGATCTTCTGTGTCCTTAGACCGGACCGAGAATGATGCTCCCATTGTGTCCACCGAAGCCGAGGCTGTTCGATATGGATGGTGCCGGGGTCCAGGGCCGAGCGGCGCCGACGACGAGATCGATCGTGAAGTCTGGATCAATTGCCGATGTCCCGGCAGTCGGCGGAATCAACCGATGCTCCATGGCCAACAACATTGCGATGGCCTCGAGCGCGCCAGCAGCACCAAGCGCATGTCCGGTGACACCCTTGGTTGACGTGACAGGAACACCGCGTGCGCCGAACACCTCGGTGACTGCGGAGGCCTCGGCGGCGTCGTTGAGCGGCGTCGATGTGCCGTGGGCATTGACATGACCGATGTCGCCTGGCTCGAGCCCGGCGTCGTCGAGAGCCAAGCGCATGCACGCAACTGCACCGACACCGCCCGGAGCCGGCGCCGTGATGTGATGGGCGTCGGCGTTGCTCGCCGCCCCCAGCACCTCGCCCACGATGGTTGCCCCGCGGCGCTCGGCCGCGGACCACTCCTCGAGCATCAACACCGCAGCACCTTCGCCGAGTACGAAACCGTCGCGATCGACGTCGAATGGACGGCTCGCGCCCGTCGTCGAGAGTGCTGTCATGTTGCCGAAGCTGGCAACGCCGATGGCACACCCGGCCGATTCCGTGCCTCCGGTGACGACCGCGTCGCACATGCCCCATGAGATCAGGCGCGCTGCGTATCCGATTGCATGGGTGGACGCGGCGCACGCCGTCGTGATCGTTTCGTTGGGACCGCGCAAGCCATAACGCATCGAAATAGCCGCGCCAGGGGCATTGGGCATCATCATCGGAACCAGGAAGGGCGAAACACGGCGCTCGCCCTTGGTGAGCAGCACCTCGATCTGAGCTTCCGTCGATCGAAGGCCGCCGACGCCGGTGGCAAAGATGGTGCCGAAGCGATGTGACTCGACATCGGGTCGCCCGGCATGCTCGAACGCCTCCGTCGCAGCTGCGAGTGCAAACTGCTCGACGCGATCGGCACGGCGTGCTTCTTTGGGGTTGTCGAAGTAGGGGAGCGGGTCCCAATCAGCTACCTCGATGCTGCGATGGTCGGTAATTCCCGGCCCGTTGAGGCCATCCCAGAAGGCTTTCCGACCGATGCCGCAGGGTGCGACGACGCCGTAGCCGGTGATGGCGACGCGCCGTCCGGCTCCCTTCATCAGAGCTTGCCGACGACCAGGTCGTAGGCCTGGCCGACAGTTTCGATGCCTTCGAGATCTTCCTCGGGCACCTCGACACCGAACTCTTCCTCGAGTGCCATGACCAGCTCGACCAGATCGAGGCTGTCGGCATCGAGATCGTCGCCGAACTTTGCCTCGGGAACGACTTGGTCTTCCGAGACCGAGAGCACCTCGACGGCGCATTTTTGGAAGCGGGCGAACATTGCTTGATCCACGACTATCTCTCCTTCTAGTTCGTACTGCGGACGATGCTAATGACCCATACCCAATCCGCCATCCACCGGGATAACCGCGCCGGTGATATAGGCGGCATCGGGAGAGGCCAGGAAGGCGACGACACCGGCGATTTCGTCGGCCGACGCCATTCGAGCCAGAGGAACGGCGGCGGTGAGCTCAGCCAGCCGTTTTTCGCCCAATGCCGCCGTCATGTCGGTCTCCACAGGCCCTGGGGCGACGACATTCACCGTGATGCTGCGTGAGCCAAGCTCGCGGGCCAGCGAGCGGGCGAGACCGACCAGTCCAGCCTTCGACGCTGCGTAGTTGGCCTGTCCTGCCGATCCGAGCAACGCGACCACTGACGACATGAAGATGATTCGGCCGGCTCGGGCTCGAAGCATGCCATGTGTCGCCCTCTTGGCGACTCGGTACGCGGCTGTGAGATTGGCGTCGATCACCGAGCCGAAGTCGGTCTCGCTCATTCGTAGCAGCAGGCCGTCCTTGGTGATTCCAGCGTTGGAGACCAGCACCTCGACAAGGCCGAACTCGGCCTCGACCGCTGTGAAGGCTGCGTCGACCGATTCGGAAGATGTGACGTCGCACGCGACAGCAAACAGACCGTCGGGAGGCGGCGACGAGTTGAAGGTGACTGCGACCCGATCGCCCAGCGCGACGAACCGTTGCGCGCACGCAAGCCCGATTCCTCGCGATCCACCAGTTATGAGGACGACTCTGCTCACGCAGGCCCGCCGGCGGGCGCCCCGCCACCCCAGCGCAGCACAGCGCTGGCTGCGGTCATCCCACCGCCGAACCCGACCAGCAACAGCAGGTCGCCCTCTTTGACCCGACCCGTGTCGAGCGCGTCGGCGAGCGCCAACGGCACCGATGCCGACGAGGTGTTGCCGGTGCGGTCCAGCACGGTGACCGCACGCTCGGCCTCGACCCCCAGACGATCGCATGCAGCCGAGATGATGCGGGTGTTGGCCTGATGAGGAACTACCAACGTGATGTCGTCGGCGGTGATCCCGGCATGATTCATCGACTTCGTTGCGGAGTCGACCATGATGCGCACGGCACGTCGGAAGACCTCCTTGCCTTCCATGTGGATGAAGCCACCAACGTCGGCCCACAGCAGACGCCCGAGCGAACCGTCCGCATCGAGGTCCCATGCAAGCAACTGACCGGGGCCCTCGACGGCTTCGAGCACCACTGCACCGGAACCGTCGCCGAACAACACAGCCGTGTTGCGGTCGTCCCAGTCGACTATGCGCGACAGCGAGTCGGTGCCGATCAGCAACACCTTGCGTGCACCCATCGCGATCATTCCATGAGCGGTGACGAGTCCATAGACGAATCCGGAGCACGCTGCGTTGACGTCGAAGGCACCGCATCGAAGACCGAGTTCGTTCTGCACCGTGGCCGCCGTGCCCCACTGTGTGTCGGGCGTCGTGGTTGCCAGCACCAGCGCGTCGATCTCGGCGAGGTCGACGCCCGACATGTCGAGCGCGGCGCGACCCGACTCGGTCGACATGCCGACCGTGGTGCCGCCGACATGGCGCTGGCGAATGCCGGTGCGTTCGACGATCCACTCGTCGGACGTCTGCATCATCTGCTCGAGATCTTTGTTGGTGAGTGTCTTGGGGCCCAACGCTGTGCCCCAACCTGTGATCACTGCACCGCGGACTCCGGAAGGTAGTGCTGGCATATCAGATCGTCCTCAACCATGCGATGGGTTGTCTCATTGTGACTCGTTCGCCATCGACGGCAATGTAGCTCTGCAAAACGCCAGCGAATGGTGAACGCACCTCGGTATCGCCGACCTGGCCCAGCACGTCGCCGACATTGAGATGGCTGCCGTCGGCCAGGCCGGTGATCGGTGTGAACAGTCCGGCTGCCGGGCTGACAACGAGCCGCTCGTGGGCGAAGAGATGTTCGCCTTCGAGTTGAGCGCTACCGCGAGGCGAACCGGCGTTGACCCACTCGAGCAGCTTTTCGAGATCCTCTGGCGTGGATACAGCGATCGTTCGAGCCGACTCGACTGTGCGCTTCGCCATTCCGGTCAACACACCGCCGGGCCCGAGTTCGACGAACTCGGTGACGCCTTCATCCTCGAGAGCGAGCAGGCAATGCTTCCAGCGGACAGGACTGCTGAGTTGCGCTGACAACAGACTCGACCATTCGGCCCCGGTGTTGTGGGCCAAAGCGTCGACGTTGGAGATCACGGGTACTTCGGTGTCGCGGGGATTCGCTTCGGCGATGGCCTTGCGCAATCGGTCGCGTGCCGCAGTCATGAA
>JAYTZE010000373.1:0-6643 GCA_043742385.1 Ilumatobacteraceae bacterium | reverse complement strand
CGTCGACTCGCAACTCGCCACGCGACTGCGGGTCACGCGAGCCATCGTCGCGAAACGAGCCACCGAATTCGATCATCACCGTCGAGGCGGCCTCGGGGTTGCTATCGGGTGCAATAGCCACGAGGCGGTAGTAGACGGAGTCGTCGCCGTACGTCGCTGACACGACCAGATCGGGAACACCATCGCCGATCAAGTCGACCAGCACCGCGCTGCCGCGTTGAGGTGGCGGCGCCGGCAGCACACCGTTGTTGGCGATGATCAGTTGCACCACGGCGGTGACAATGGGATCGGCGAGCGGTACCGGGGTGGCGGTCTGCGGCTGCAGTTGCCAGTTCGGTGCCTCAACCCACAGGCCCAACGGCTCGGCGTTGTCGGCAGCTCGGGGCTGTACTGCGATGGGGCACGATGCCGAGATTTCGGTGATGTCGAGGGGACGGATCTGCACGCTGAACTTTGATCCGATGAAGTTGATGACCGACGACATCTCGAAGGAACCCTGGCGCAGCTGCGATACGGCGTCGCCTTCATAGCGAGCAAATCCAGCGGGTGTGACCTGGCCGAGCGGATGCCCGTCCGCGAACACCATGTGATCACCGACGACCTGCACAGCAGTCGTGGTCGGGGCAATCGTGGTCGTCGTGGTCGGCACGATCGTGGTGGTCGTCGTGGTCGACGACGTCGATGTCGATGTCGACGCAGTTGTCGGAGCTGCCGTCGGCAGTGCGGCAGCGGCATTTCGCGATGACTGCCATTGGGAGAACACGTAAGAAACAGCGCCACCGGCGACGAGCGCCGTGACCACGAGTAACACAATGCCGACGCTGCGATTGGAACGGCCGGCACGAGACACCTTGCGCTTTTGATCCGGACCGGGAGGATCCCAGAGATGCGACATGTTCGGCACAGTCTTGCGCACCACTACGCCCTAACCGACGCACACCCCACTCGTACACTCGACGTGTGCCTTCCCGTCCCGACGCCACGCCGACTCCTGGGTTGCAGCTGACCTGGCTCGATGGCGAGGTTGTGGCGTGGCAGCCAGGCCGCGGCGTCTACGGCGGAAATCTTCAGGCGGTTGTCAGTTCGACATTCCGACGACCACCTGCGTCCACGCACACCGGCTCGATGCGCGTCGTGCGCATGGCCCTGCCGGGCGGCGAACAACAGGTGATGTGCCAGCGCCTGACCGTCGCATCGCTCGCAGCGCTTGGACAACTCGACGCCCTCGACAGCGATGCCGGCTCGTCGGTTGGCTGGCTCGGCGCCGCCTATTCGGTCGCGATTCGACTGGTCACCGCCGGCCGTGTCCTGCCGCAGCTCACCGACACCGGACTCGGGTTTTGGCTCGCCCGCTGGCGGCCATTGCGCGCCGACCTGGCCAATCCAGTTGCCGAACTCGCTGCGCTGCAACCACCGGTGGTCGCTGTGGCCAGTCCGGGATTCACAGCTGAGGAACTGACGACGGTGATCATCGAATCGTTCGTCGATCAGACGGCTCGGCTGTTGCTCGCCGGGGCTGGGTGGCATGCGCCGATCACCGACACCCGCCGCGTCACGGCACGTGCCACGCGCGTCGTGGCTCGGGCCCTCAGTGCCCCGGCCGGCGAGTTCCGCGCCGATCCCGATCTCGGTGATGCGCTCGACGATCTGGCGACGATGCTCGATCAAGCCATCCGTCGCGCCGAGGGCGAGCCGGTGGTGCGAGCTCGGCTGCGCCTGGCGCTGCCCGACGATCCGCTCGGTGATTGGCCCCTGGCGTTGGAACTGGTCGATCCCGACGATCGCAGTCGATGGTGTGCCGCGGCGGATGTCAGCAGTGGCGCGCCGGCGGCGCTGAGCCTGGCCGGCGAACAACGGTTTCTGCCGATCCTCAGCGAATGCATCGACACTGCCCGGGTCGACATCGAGATGCTGGCACCGTGGCTGTCGGGGTGGCTCACCCGCCCACAGTCCGGGATCGATCTCGATGGCGCCGCTGCAACACTCGAAGCAGTCGATGCGTTAGCGGCTGTCGATATCGAACTGCTGACACCCGAACGCCTCACTCGCCGATCGGCCACCACGAAGGGGGTCGCCCAACCGAAGGATGCCTCGGGCACCGGTCGTTTCAGCGCCGCAGCGATCATCGACTGGACCGTCGTTGTCGACGACACGCCGGTCGACGAGGCCTTGCTCGAGCGGGCTGCAGCGTCGGGCGCTGGCCTGATCAATGTCAATGGCCGATGGGTGCGGCTCGATCGCACCGAAGCCCGACGGGCCCTCGCCAATCTCGCCGAACATCGACGGGATCACGCCGAGCTGTCGACGCTCGAATTGCTCCGTCTGGCTGCCGAACTGGCAGCGGCGGAACTGGCGCAGGCCACCGATGCGGCCACCGACGGAACTGCTATCAGCGAGAACGTGCCGGCGATCGCGGCCACTGGCTGGCTCGGCGATCTGCTGCAGGGTCTGCCGGACGCGACACTGGCCGAAGGCGTCGAGCCGGCTGGATTCATGGCGACACTGCGTCCATACCAGCGACGCGGCCTCGGTTGGCTGCAGTTCCTGCATCAGCTCGGTCTCGGGGGTTGTCTGGCCGACGACATGGGGCTTGGCAAGACCCCGACGACCCTCGCCCATCTGGCAGCGTTACCGGGCCCGCACCTGGTGATCTGTCCGCTGTCGGTCGTGCGCAACTGGGAAGCCGAGTCGGCACGATTCACACCGCTGCTGCGTGTCGCCTTGCATCACGGTACCGGCCGCAGCGGCGCAACCACGTTTGCCAATGTCGTCGCCCAACACGACCTGATCATCACCACGTACCACGTCGCGGCCCGCGATATCGACACACTCACGGCAGTGCAGTGGGCGACCGTCGTGTTCGACGAGGCGCAGGCCGTGAAGAACCCCGAGACGCGAACGGCCAAGGCGTTGCGCAAACTGCCTGCCCAGCAGCACATCGCCCTCACCGGCACGCCTGTCGAGAACCGGCTCAGCGAACTGTGGTCGATCATGTCGATGGTCACGCCCGGTTTGCTCGGCAGCCTCAGTCAGTTCCGTCAACGTTTCGCCACACCGATCGAACGCAATCGCGACCTCGCCGCTGCGGCGGCACTTCGACAACTGACATCGCCGTTCCTGCTTCGTCGAACCAAGGCCGACAAGTCGTTGGTGCCCGACCTGCCCGACAAGGTCGAGCAGTTGGCATGGGCGTCGCTCACCCGCGAACAGGCAAGCATGTACCAAGGTGTCGTCGATCAGTTGCTCGATGACGCCCAGCAGGCCACCGGCATGCGCCGTCGCGGGCTGGTCCTCGCCGCCCTCACCCGCCTGAAGCAGATCTGTAACCATCCCGCACAGGCACTCGCCGACGGGTCGCGCCTCGGTGGCCGGTCGGGCAAACTGACCCGCTTCGACGAGTTGATCGCCGACCTGCTCGACGCCGGCGAGCAGGCGCTGGTGTTCACCCAGTTCCGCGAGATGGGCCTGCTGCTGCAACGGCATCTCAACGAACGCTTCGCGTTGCCAACACCGTTCCTGCACGGTGGCGTGTCGAGAACCGGCCGAAACCGGATGGTCGACGAGTTCCAGGCCGCCTCCGCATCGCCGCTGCTCCTCGTGTCGTTGCGCGCCGGTGGCACCGGGCTCAACCTCACTGCAGCATCGCGGGTCGTTCACTACGACCGATGGTGGAATCCCGCCGTCGAAGACCAGGCAACCGACCGAGCCTGGCGCATCGGGCAGCATCGTTCGGTGTTCGTGCACAAGCTCGTCTGCCAAGGCACGATCGAGGAGCGCGTCGACGCCATGATCAACGACAAACGCGCCCTGGCCGATGCTGTTGTCGGTACCACTGGCGAGACATGGCTCAGCGAACTTTCGACCGATGAACTGCGCGATCTGATCGTGCTCGACCATCACGCCGTGCGTGGCACGTGAGCATCGTCATCACACCATCCCCCGCGTCGGTGTCGGCGCGGCGCGAACCGGCCCCGGCGGGCCGGCTGGCGGCAGCGTTGCTGTCGGTGACGGTTGCCGGGCTTGCCGACCCGCAGCGGTTTCGACGAGGCAAGGCCTACCTCGCCGATAACGCCGTCAACCGCCTCGAGTTGTCGGAGGGCGTGCTGCTGGCAACCGTCGTCGGCGGGCGCCCCGAGCCATACCACGTCACGATCACGGTCGAGACCGTTACCCGTCCCGACGATCTCGGCCAGGTGCCAGAGCGAGCACATGTTGCCCGGCTGATCCCGCGAGGCGAGGAACTGCTGTGCTCGTGTACTTGCCCCGACTGGGACGACCCGTGCAAGCACGGGGTCGCTGCACTGCTGGCACTGGCCACCGAGCTGGCGTCGCGACCCGAGTTGCTGGCAACGTGGCGATGCGGCGATGTCGACGACAAGCGGCGCACGAAGGTCGGTTCGCGAGCACGTACCGACCGTCATCTCCGCCTTGTTCCACCTGCTCCCCCGCCATCGCCGTTCGACACACCCGAATGGCACGAGTTCGCCGGCGACAACCTGGCGACACCCAACATCAAGGTGACAACCGAACCGTTGTCGCTGCCGACCATGCAGCTGGATCGCACCGATGTTGCCGACGTGATCCGCTCGGCATGGCAGGTGCTCAGGCGCTACAGCGCTGACAGCGCTGACAGCGACTCAGTTCGGTGACCGTGCGTCGGTGCTAGCTCGAGCGACCGAGGCGTGATCCGCCGAACACTGATACCTCCTGGTGCAGCGGCACCAGGTCGCGACGAGGCGACCGGCGATCGGCTTCGGCCAGCGCCGACGATGCCACGTGACGCAGTTCCGCGTTCTCGGCGCGCAGTTGCTCGTTCTCGACTTCGAGTTGCATCACGCGACGGATGCCCTCAAGATTCATGCCCGCAGCGGCCAGCTCGCTGATGCGCCGCAGGCATTCGATGTCGACGTCGCTGTAGCGACGGTTGCCGCCTTGGGTGCGCGCTGGCTGCACCAGCCCGCGCCGCTCGTAGATACGCAACGTCTGGGGATGCATGCCGGCAAGTTCGGCAGCAACCGAGATGACGTACACAGCATGATGTTGAGATCGCATGGTCATGACTCCAATCGAGTCCTTGGTGAAACGGTAGTCGCCGTGGCGAGCGCCTCGACGGCTGTGCGTTGTTCGTCGGTGAGATGGGCGGGCACCTCGACCTCGACCGTGACGATCAAGTCGCCGGTCGCCTTGTTGGTCACGATGCCCTTGCCTTTCACCCGATGGCGCGAGCCAGAAGGTGTGCCGGGCCGCAGGCGCAACATCACCCGCGGACCATCGAGCGTTGGTACGTCGACGTCGCCACCGAGCGTCGCCTCGGCAAAAGTGATCGGCACCCTGACCGTGAGGTTGTGGCCGTCGCGTCCGAACAGGCGATGGCCGGCAACGTGGCACTCGACGATCAAGTCGCCCGGGGGGCCGCCGTTGCGACCTGGTGCTCCGCGGCCTTTCAGGCGGATCCGCTGCCCGTCGGCCACGCCGGCGGGAATGCGCGCCTGCACTTCGCGCGGGCGTCGTTCGCTACCGGATCCGCGACACGTCGGACATGGATCCGTGATCACCACGCCGCGCCCACCGCAAGCACGGCACGGCGACGAGAACGAGAACAGCCCCTGATTGTCGTCGACGACGCCACGCCCACCGCACTGCGAACAGACTGTGGGTTGCGTACCGGGTTTGGCGCCGCTGCCTTGGCATGTGCTGCACTGCGCGTCGCTGGTGAGGTGCAAGGTGGTGGTGAGACCCCGCACCGCATCGGCGAAATCGAGATTGAGCGTCGCCTCGACGTCGGCGCCGCGCTGTGGGCCGGCGGCGGCCGACGGCCCGCCGCCGCGCCGTCCGCGCCCGAACATCTGACCGAGGATGTCGCCGAGACCGTCGCTGCCGACGTTGAAGTTGTAGCCCGTCGGCCCGCCGGGGCCGCCACCTTGGAATCCGCCGACCGGGCCGAGCTTGCGAACCTCGTCGTACTCCTTGCGCTTGGCGTCGTCGCCCAGTACGTCGTACGCCGCGCTGACCGCTTTGAACCGCTCCTCGGCGGCGTCGTCGCCCGGGTGAGTGTCGGGATGGCTGCCGCGGGCCAGCTTGCGATAGGCCTTGGTGATGTCTTTCGGAGTGGCGTCGTCGCTGACGCCGAGAACCTTGTAGTAGTCCTTCTCGTACCACTCACGTTGTGCCGCCACTGCTCATCACCTCCTCTATCTCATGCCTGGCCACTCCGGTGTGTCAGCCGCGGACCTTGACCATCGCCGGTCGAAGGACCTTCCCGTTCCACATGTAGCCGGATCGCAGGACTTCGCTGACGACCGGCTCGCCGTCGCCCGGCTCGTGCAACACAGCATCGGCAAGGTGAGGGTCGAACGGTTGCTCGTGCAAGTTCATCGACTCGAGCCCTTGCTTCTTCAGTTCGCTGAGTATCAAGTTGAAGAGTGGCTCGATCTCTGCGGGATGTTGCAAGAACGCGGCCTCGCAGGCATCGAGTACCGGCAGTAGTGCCTCGGCCAGACGCCCGGTCGCTCGATCGATGTCGTCGGATCGCTGCGTCGACAACCGTCTCCGATAGTTCTCGAAGTCGGCCGCAATCCGCTGAGCCCGATCCATCCACTCGTCGCGTTCAGCGGTGACAACCTCCAACTCAGTCTGAACGATG
>JAYTZE010000372.1:0-6649 GCA_043742385.1 Ilumatobacteraceae bacterium | reverse complement strand
GCACGAGTGAAGTCATCGACGACTTCAGCGGCGCGAATACGCTGCAAGTCAACGGCCGCGTGACGCTGCAGCAAGGGGACAACGATGGCACCTTGCGCCTGTTCATCGGCGAGCCGGCAGAGCAGCGGGTGCTGGTGGTGCGCGGTGCGTTCATCGGCGCCGTGCCCAACCTGGTGATCGACGGCGAACAAACCACCGTGCAGGACTGGATTGCAGCCAACGTTACGACGCCGATGACGCTCATCGGCGATGCAGTAGGCGTGGCGCGCTCGTTCTTCGGCGGCGCAGGCGATGACACGCTGCTCGGGGGCATCAGTGCGGACCTGATCAAAGGCAATGCCGGCAACGATCTGCTCGCGGGGCTGGGCGGTGCGGACACGCTGCTGGGCGGCGTCGGGGCCGACCAGCTACAGGGCGATGCGCAAACGAGCGTCGTGGCGGCCGAATTGCACGGCGCGGATCTGCTGGATGGTGGCGACGGCAATGACACTTTGGTTGGATTCGGAGGCAACGACATTCTGTTGGGAGGCAATGGCAACGACAGCCTTTTGGGCGAAGACGAGTCAACGATCTACTCGGGCGCACCGTCCGTTTATGAAAGTGGTGGACGCACGAGCAACGATCTGCTCGACGGCGGTCAGGGCAACGACACACTGCGCGGAGGCGTCGGCAACGACACCGCGCTCGGGGGCACGGGCAACGACTTCCTGACAGGCGGCGCCGGCAACGACTGGTTGGAAGGGGGTGACGGCGCGGACACCCTTGGCGGTGAAGACGGTGACGACGCGCTGTTGGGCCAAGCGGGCGACGACAACCTTCAGGGTTTGTTGGGGAACGACACTCTCACCGGCGGCACTGGCAACGACTCGTTGGACGGAGGTGGTGGTAGCGACGTCTATGTTTTTGCGCGAGGCGACGGCAAGGACGTGATTACCGCGAACGGCTATCAAGCCTTGCCCGGTGCCGTCTCGGTGCTGCAGTTCGCCAGCGGCATCGCACTGAGCGACGTCACGCTCAAGCAGGTGTACGACTCCAACATGCGGAGCAACCACGCGCTCGAAGTGACGATCATTGGCACCGGCGATTCGGTGACGGTGCACGGGTTCTTCCGACAGCCGGGCAACTCGAACACCTACAGTGCGATTCAACAGATCAAGTTCGCCGATGGCACGGCATGGGACATCGCTACAACCCAAGCTCTGGTCCAGACCGGGGCGGATGGAAACGACACCATCCTCGGCACCCTGGGGCCAGATGTTCTCGACGGTGGGCGCGGAAACGACAGCATCCAAGGCGACCTGGGTGCCGACGTCATTGCCGGTGGCCGCGGCTCCGACCAACTGCTTGGCAACGCGGGACAAGACACTCTGCGCGGCGGCCAAGGCAGAGACACTCTCGATGGCGGCGCCGACAACGACCTCCTCGAGGGCGGCGCCGACTACGACCAACTCTCCGGGGGCGATGGCAACGACACGCTCGACGGCGGTTCGGGTTTGTGGTACGGCTTGGCCGCCGATGCGTTTCTCTCTGGTGGTGCCGGCGACGACGCCTACCGTTTTGGCTTGGGCCACGGCAAGGACACCATCCTCGAGTTCTCGGGATCGGACACGATCGAAGTGGGGCCAGGGATCGACCCAGCACAGGTTGTCGCGCGAAGAGTTGGAGACAACCTCGTCCTGACAGTGACGGGTACCGACGCATCCGTCGAGGTGCTGAGCCACTTCGTTGAATCCGGGCTCGATCGTCCGTATCAACTGGAAGCGGTGCGCTTCGTCAACGGCACTGTCTGGACCGCGCCGCAGATTGCAGACATGGTGCTGGCTGCGCCAGCGCTGCCGGTTGGGATATCGCAAACAGGAACCGCTGGGAGCGACACATTGCAAGGAGGTGCCGGCAACGACACCCTCAATGGTGGTCTGGGCAATGACACCTATCTGTTCGGCCTGGGCAGTGGCAACGACGTTGTCGATTCGCTGGATACCGGCATCGGCAAGGTCGACACGGTTCAACTCGGCGCTGGCATCACACCCGACAACCTGCTTGTTCTGACCCGAGGCAGCACCGACTCGGACATCACGCTCAAGGTGCGGGGCGCTGCCGCCAGTCTCGAGATTCGCAACTTCCTCGTTGCGGACGGGACGAGTGGCAGTCAGATCGACCGCATCGTGTTCGATGGAGGTATCGTTTGGACCGTCGCCGAAGGGCTCCAGCGCGCAACTGCCACCTCAGTCGACGCGGACTTCATTCGCGCTACGGGGGCCAGCGATGTCATCGATGGCCTTGACGGCGACGATGTCATCCGTGGCAACGGAGGCGCCGACACGCTGCGCGGCATGGGCGATCAGGATTCGCTGTATGGCGGCTTGGGTAACGATGACCTCTCCGGCGGAGACGATGCGGACGAAATCGACGGAGAGCAAGGTGCGGACTTGGTTCGCGGTGACGCCGGTAACGACAATCTCTTCGGCGGAGGGGGTAACGACCTCGTCGAAGGAGGCGCGGGCAATGACACGCTGTCAGGTGCCGGTTACACAACTGACGACAGCAGCAACCGCGACACGCTCTCCGGCGGCGCGGGTAACGACTACTTGTATGGTGCGCTCGGCGACGATGTGTACCTCTTCAATCGCGGAGACGGAATCGATCAGGTCGCGCCGCTGTTCTGGGACCAGGGGCACGACGTCCTCCGCTTCGGTGCGGGCGTGGCGCCACAGGACGTGCTCGTTCGCAGGGTCTGGGATCCGACGGTGTATGGATCCGGGTCCTACTGGCTCGAAATTTCACTGAACGGTTCTGGTGACCAGGTCAGAACGCTAGCGTTCTTCGACTCCGCTGGTGCA
Source organism: Ilumatobacteraceae bacterium (assembly GCA_043742385.1). Taxonomy (GTDB): domain Bacteria; phylum Actinomycetota; class Acidimicrobiia; order Acidimicrobiales; family Ilumatobacteraceae; genus JAENVT01. The sequence goes on along the minus strand of JAYTZE010000372.1, from coordinate 3,809 downwards.
GTACTCCCTTATCCGAGCATTCGGGAGGTTCAGCTCGCAGACGGAACGGTGTGGGATGTTTCGTCGATCGCAGCGTCGGCCACCAAGCTCAGCGTCGATGGATCTTCGGCGGCCGACGTATTGAACGGTACTGTGGTTGACGAGCACCTCCGAGGTTTTGAAGGCAACGACGCCCTTGCCAGCGGTGGCGGTGCAGACCGTCTCGACGGTGGCGATGGCGACGACCAGTTGGCGGGCGGCGCTGGCGACGACGACTACGTGGTCGGTTCGGCCGGCGATACAACCATCGAAAGCGTCGGGGAGGGTTCGGATACGGTGTACTCCAGCATCAACTGGACCCTCGGCGACAACTTCGAGAAGCTGGTGCTCGGCGGCGAGGCGGCGAGCAATGCCACCGGCAACGCGACTGCCAACGTCCTGCGTGGCAACCGGGCAGCCAACGTCCTCGACGGGGCCGCTGGTGCCGACACCATGGCGGGTTGGTACGGCGATGACACCTACGTTGTCGATGACGTGGGTGACACGGTCGCTGAGTCTTTTGACGAAGGCACTGACATCGTGCGGGCCTCGGTGAGCTACACCCTTGCACAGAACGTCGAGAACCTCACTCTCACGGGCACAGCAGCGATCAACGGCACGGGCAACGCGTCCAACAACGTGATCATCGGCAACGCAGCGATCAACACACTGACCGGCGGCGACGGCAACGACACGCTCGACGGTGGCGCTGGCAGCGACTCATTGGTCGGTGGCGCAGGTGACGACACCTACATCGTCGACTCCCCGACCGATGTTGTGACAGAGTCCGCGAATAGCGGCAACGACGTTGTTCGCGCTTCTGCCACCTTCACTCTCGGTGCCAATGTCGAGCAACTGATCCTGCTGGGCAACGCGGCGATCAGCGGCACGGGCAACAGCGGCAGCAACATGCTCGTGGGCAACAGTGCTGCCAACGCGTTGAACGGCGCTGGCGGCGCCGACACCATGGCCGGCGGCGCGGGCGATGACAGCTACACCGTGGACAACACGAGCGATGCAGTCACTGAACTTGCCGGGGAAGGCACAGACCTCGTCGGCAGCTCGGTCACCTACACACTGAGTGCCAACGTCGAGAACCTGACGTTGACCGGCGCCAGCGCGATCAACGGCACCGGCAACGCGCTCGACAACGTGCTCACCGGCAACAGCGGCGCCAACGTGCTCGCGGGCGGTGCGGGTAACGACAGCTATGTCGTCGGCGCCGGCGACAGCGTGGTCGAAAACGCAAACGAGGGCACGGACACGGTGCAGTCGAGCGCCACGTTCACTCTCATCGCCAACATCGAAAACCTGACACTGACCGGGACCACGGCGATCAACGGCACCGGCAATGCGCTGGCCAACACACTGCGCGGCAACGGCGCCGCCAACACGCTCGACGGCGGCGCGGGTGCCGACAGTCTGATCGGCGGCGCGGGCAACGACATCTACGTCATCGACAACGCAGCCGACGTCGTCACCGAAGTGGCCGGCGAGGGCACCGACCGCGTCGACAGCAGCATCAACTACACGCTGGGTGCCGAGCTCGAGAACCTCACGCTGACCGGCATCGGCGCGATCAATGCCGCTGGCAACGCCCTAGCGAACACGATCAACGGCAACGCGGCGGCCAACACAATCGATGGTGGCGCCGGCAACGACACCATGGCCGGCGGCGCCGGCGACGACACCTACGTCGTCGACAGCGCGGGCGACATCACTACCGAGGCAGCAAGCGCCGGCACCGACCTCGTGCTGGCGAGCCTGAACTGGACGCTCGGCGCCAACGTAGAGAACCTCACCCTCACCGGCACGGGCAACCTCAGCGGCACGGGCAACACACTGGCCAACACACTGCGCGGCAACGCCAGCGCCAATGCGCTCACCGGCGGCACCGGCAACGACACGATGATTGGCGGCGCCGGCGACGACAGCTACACGGTCGACAGCGCCAGTGACGCGATCATCGAGCTGGCCAACGAAGGAACCGACTCGGTCAGCGCCGGCGTGACCTATACGCTGGCCACGAATGTCGAGTACTTGACGCTGATCGGCACAACAGCGATCAACGGCACCGGCAACACGCTGGACAACCGGCTGACGGGCAACAGCGGCAACAACAGCCTGAGTGGCGGCGCGGGCAACGACACGATCGATGGCGGCGCCGGCAACGACACCATGGTCGGCGGCGCAGGCAACGACACCTTCGTCGTCAACGTCGCCACCGACGTCGTGACCGAAGCCGCCAACGAGGGTACCGACGCGGTCCAGTCGTCGGTAACGCTGACGCTGGCCGCCAACGTGGAAAACCTGACCCTGACGGGGACGACGGCGATCAACGGCACCGGCAATGCGCTGGCCAACGTGCTCGCCGGCAACGGCGCTGTCAACACGCTGACTGGCGGCGATGGCAACGACACACTCGACGGCGGCGCCGGCAATGACAGCTTGGCGGGCGGGCTCGGCAACGACACTTATGTCGTCGATTCGGCATCGGACACGATCACCGAAGCCGCGAACGCCGGGACCGATACGGTGCAATCCAGCGTCTCGCTGGCGCTGACCAGCACCAACCTCGAGAATCTGACGTTGCTGGGCGCCACGGCCCTCAACGGCACCGGCAATGCCAACGCCAACCTGCTCACCGGCAACGCGGGCAACAACACGCTGGCCGGCCTGGAAGGCGCGGACACCTACGTCGGCGGCGGCGGCAACGATGCGCTCAACGACAGCTCCACCACCTCCAACGACATCTACCGCTGGGGCACCAGCCAGGGCAGCGACACGATCAGCGATGCCGGCGGCACGGCGGACCGCATCGAGATGGCCAGCGGCATCATCAGCAGCCAAGTCAAACTCACGCGCAGCGTCAACAACCTGGTGGTCGGCATCACGGGCAGCACCGACACGTTGACCGTGACCAACTGGTATGCGAGTGCGGCCTACAAGGTCGAGCAGATCGTGCTGGCCGATGGCTCGGTGATCACGCTGGGCACGGCTGCGCCGCTGTCGGTGGCGAGTCCGGCTACTCGTGAGTTGCTGCAGATGCGAAGGCCTACTGACCCGTCAAAGGCTGGTTGGGAGCCAGCGCCCAACTCCTTGAAGGTGCCTGAATCGCCAAAGGATGTGATGCAGCAAGCGCCGGACACGTTGAAGCTGCGACGGGCCATGACCACCGAGAGCCGTGTGGATGGAGACCGGTACGCCCAGCTGCTGGTGCAGGCGATGGCGCAGTTCGACGGCGGCACCGCTGCGGTGGATTTGTCGGTGCCGCTGCGTTGGCGGCAGGATCCGATGCATGGGACGTTGGCAACGCCGTTGTGATGTCAATGGCGGCCTGGGCAACAACCGTTGCTCAGGCCGCCGGTGTCGGGTATGAGAAGTCGGAAGGCGGTTCGTTGTGACCCGGCAATCGCCGACCTTGGGGATAGCTCTTGGGTTAGTTCGGTCAGGCCGAACACGGCGGGTCGAGTGCTGGTGCGGGCTGGCGAATGCCTTTCAATTGATGCCGACATCAACAACATGACCGATGATGCTCGTGACCGAGCACACGAGCGGCGGAGCGGATTTCGTGGAGTAACTTCAGCAGTAACTCAATAACTGTGCGGGGCTACATTCGAGCATCGATGGCCACTCCGGACGATCTTTCGAGTGAGCCCCAGGCCACCAAATCAAATCAACGGCTTGGACGATCGTCCAGGCCGTTTGCCTTTGTCGGCGTAGCTGCAGCGTAGCCGGCATTGCCAAGTCAGAGGCTGCCAGCCTCGCAGGCCAGGTCGATCTGCCTTTTG
>JAYTZE010000371.1:0-3388 GCA_043742385.1 Ilumatobacteraceae bacterium | reverse complement strand
GACACGGCCGAGGCGATACCCGAGGGAGGCCGATTTGTTGCGACCACGATGATTGAAACAGTCGCGGTGTTCGAGTCGACGGTGGCGTCGTTGGCCTTGTACGTGAACGAATCCGGGCCGGCATAGTCGGCATCCGGCGTGTACGTACGCAGTGCGCCAGAGCCCGACAATGTGCCGTGCGCAGGTTGGGTGACGACAGCGAACGTCAAAGCATCGTCGTCGACGTCACTGGCGGACAATGTCACGGTCGCTGCAACGTTTCGGGGCGTCGACACCGCGACGGGCGAGGCGACCGGGGCGTCGTTGACCGGAGTGATCGTGATCGTGATGATCGCGGTAGTGGAATCCACACTGCCGTCGTTGACCTTGTATGTGAACGCGTCTGACCCATTGAAGTCGACGCCGGGCGTGTAGGTGACGTTTGGTCCCGTTGCCGACAGCGCACCGTGGGTGGGCTGGTCGACGATGGCGAACGACAGCGTGTCGCCTGGGTTCGGGTCAGTTCCACCGAGCACGATCGACATCGGAGTGTCCTCGTCGGTCGTCACCGATTGTGACGTCGCTGTTGGCGGTGAGTTTCCGGGCGGCGTCACCGTCAGTTCAGCTGTGCCGACTCCGCTCCAGTTGCCGGCGACGTCCACGGCGCGTACTGACACGGCGTGCGTGCCGGCCGTCAGGGTCGAAGGAATCGTTCCGTTGAGCGTCCCAGCAGTGAGCAGGAGCGGTGATGCATTTCCGGTCCCGGGATCGGCACCGATCCACCACTCGCCACCGGTCAGTCCCGACAGAGCATCCGACGATGTCGCCGTGATGCCGGTTGTCTGATCGAATGGCCGCGAGGCGGGATCCAGCGTGACGACTGGCGTCGTTGGCGCCGTGCGGTCGACCTTGACCGTCTCGGTGACAATCGTTGTGTGGCCGGCGCGATCTGTTGCTGTTCCCGTGAGTACGAGGCCGATGCCCTCCAGCGCTCCCGTTGATTGCGGTGGTGGGCAACTGGCGATGCCCGACACCGAGTCGGTGCAGGTGAACGTCGCTGTCACTGCGGTGTTGCGCCAGCCCACAGCATTCGACGGCGGTGAGAGCGCGGCGACGATCTGCGGCGGCCTGGTGTCGATGCGCACCGTCAGGGTGGCGATTCCACCGTTGGAGCCGGTGATCTCGATCACGTGCGAGCCTTCGCCGAGACCGCCGGGCACGAACGGCGCGATGTACGGCAGCTTCGGTGCACCGTCGATCGACACCTCGAAGGTCTCCGAGGCTGAACCGGTGACCGTGATCTGTGGTGGCGTCGCGAACCAGCCCGACGCTGGCGCAGCGGGCGACAACACCACCGTCGGAGCAGGCGGCGGCGGTGGAGTGGGTGCGAACCCTGGGCCCTTGTTCGCAGCCCACGAAACGTTGCCGGCACCGTCCACCACTTGCACCACGACGCGGATCTGTTCGTTGGTGATTCCAGCCGGGACCGCCAGCGATCCGACGAACGAGCCGGCGCTGGCCCCGAGATCGAGGGTCAGCCAATCGGCGCCGGCTTGGTACAGAGCCACCGCGCGGTGGATGCCAGAGGCGTCGCTGGCTGAGACCGAGACGTCGGCGAAGGTGTCACCCGGCGAACGCCGTAGCACGACCTCGCCGACCTTCGGCGCAGTCCAGTCGGTCGAATCCGAGTAGTAGACATCTCCAGACATCCTGTTGTACAGCACCTGGGTGCCGCGGCCAACAGGGTTGTCGGGCGACACCGAGAGGAACTGGCCTGGGATCAACACCAGCTTCTGCCGTTGGGCGACTCCATCGGGACCAACGAGGCCTTGGGTGTCGCTAGCGGTGGTGACGCCGGCCAACCGGGTGGGGAACGCCGCAACGGAGTTGACCGCTTCAGGTTCGCCGGCAGCATTGTCGAGCGTCGGGCGACTGAAGGCGGCATCGAAATCGGTGACGACCTGACCCGTGCGAAGACCGCTGACCACGGCACCGTGGGCCGGCAGCAGCGAGTTGTCGGCGGCCGCCGCGGTGACGTCGAGTTCGGCCCTCGGCTGAACGGGTCGGCTGGCGGTGATCTGCGGCAGTTGTGGCCCGGTGCCGGTGTCGGCCTCGTACCATTGACCGATGCCGCTGGTCCTGGCCGGTGGGAACGTGAAGTCCTGGCTGTAGGGAGTCGACGACAGGCCTGCAGCACCGGGCACTGGCGCGGTTATCTCGTTCGGGGGTGTCGGCCTGATCGGCCTCTGTGTGCCGACAGCGAACATGGGCAGGCCATACAGGATCGTGCTCGACAATGCCTTCTCGTCGTACGCGCCGTACAGGCCCTGACTGCCGAAGTACTGCTGCTTGGCGTTGCGCAACGCATCGCCCAGCGACACCGCACCATCGAGTTGACCGGCGAAGAGCGTCATCAGGCGCTCCTGCAGCCCGATGCTGACCTGATCGCCGTAGCCGTAGCCGGTCGTGGCCACATATGCGGCACCCCTGGCGGTCAGCGATGCGGCCAGGTCGTCGGCCGCTGCACCTCCACCCACCGTTGCGTCGGAGACGGCAAGGCCGGAATGGCAACCCATGGAGAAGACCAGCCGAGCACCGTTGGGCAGGGTTGCCGCGAGTGCAGCGGCAACCAATCCATCTCCGGCTGCAGACTCAAACGCCTTGTGGTCGGCGTGCCCGAAGATCGCAGTGATCGACGGCGGCACGGGTCCTGAGAGGTCTCCGAGCAGGTCGGCACCGCTCCACGTGCTGTCGAGGAGGGGCCCGGTCACGGTCGCCGGAGCGCCGTTGGCCGATGCCAGCGAACTCTCCAGCGCGAGTCGAACCGAACTGGCACCGTCTGTCATGAAGTCGTAGCCGGCCGCGTAGGCGCTGCCGGCATCGAGACGACCCGATGCGGCGGCGAAGGCGTCGATCTGGGCGATGATCTGCGTTGGGGACTCGACGAGACGGCCGAGAGCCAGTTCGGGCACATACAGCCGCCGCGTCGCCCACTCGATCGGATCGAGATCGCCGTATGGATCGTCGCTGAGGAAGTGGCTGGTGCCGAACGCCCCGAAGTACGGACCGTTGACGTCGAACTCGTCGGCGTACCCCTTCTCGTTGCCGACCCGTGTCGTGTCGTCGAGACGTGCCATCGGCACGATGTCGTCGCCGCCGATGATCACCACGTTCGCCAGCGATGGATGCGCCGATACTCCCGGCAACGCGCCGTTGCGAATCCCGACGACGAGTCGCGTGATCTCGTTGACGACCTTGTTGACCCGGTCGGCGGCGCAGGGGTTGGTGTTCCACGCCGCGTACGCGGACGCGATAGCAGCGTCGCCGTCGACAGGAATCACGACGCCGTTGACGTCGGGCCGTGACGCGAGCGCGGCGAGCGACGCCATCACATCGGCGGCGGTCAGCG
>JAYTZE010000370.1:0-3401 GCA_043742385.1 Ilumatobacteraceae bacterium | reverse complement strand
TTCTGGGGCGGCTACTCGGGCTATGTGACAGATCTCGATGGTCACCTGTGGGAGCTTGCTCACAACCCTGGATTTCTGCTCTGGCCTGATGGCTCGATGCAACTCCCTTCGTGACCTGCCCGTGAAGCCTGAGACCATGCACCGATAGCCTTTCGCTCGTGACCCGCGGCTACATCGTCCACACTTTCGGGTGTCAGATGAACGAGCACGACTCCGAGCGAATCGCCGGTCTGCTCGACGGCGATGACTATGTCGCGGTTACCAACGAGGCCGATGCCGACGTCGTGGTGCTCAACACCTGCTGTATCCGCGAGAACGCCGACAACAAGCTGTATGGAACACTCGGCTGGTTGAAGCCATGGAAAGAGCAGCGCGTCGGTCGTCAGATCGTTGTCGCCGGCTGCCTGGCGCAGAAGGATCGAGACCTTGTTCGCCGCAAGGCGCCGTATGTCGACGTCGTCCTGGGCACGCACAACGTGCATCGCACAGCCGAACTCATCGACGAAGCACGTCACCATGGGCCGATCACCGAGATCCTCGACGAAGCCGTCCTCGACGACCAAGCCATGTTTCCCAGCGCCCTGCCGGCTCGACGCGAGACCACCTACAACGCCTGGGTCACCATCCAGATCGGGTGCGATAACTCGTGTGCCTTCTGCATCGTGCCGGCGGTGCGTGGCGCGGAGATCAGCCGGCCGTTTGCCGATGTGGTGGCGGAGGTCGATCGTCTGGCCAGTGAAGGCGTCAGCGAGATCACACTGCTTGGACAAAACGTCAACAGCTATGGGCGCGATCTACAACTGACTGCTCGCCAATCGGGCGACAGCGAGGCCCGCCTGCGTCCGATGTTCGCCGAGTTGCTGATCGCCCTCGGTGCTGTCGAGGGCATCCGGCGCGTTCGCTTCACCAGCCCGCACCCCAAAGACATGCGAACCGAGACGTTCGCGGCGATGGCCGCGACACCGTCGGTGTGCGAGCACCTGCACTACCCGTTGCAGTCGGGTAGCGATCGCCTGCTTGCGGCAATGCATCGCGGCTACACCGCGCAGCGATACCTCGAACGGCTCGCCGCCGGCCGCGCCGTCGTCGACGACATGGCCGTGTCGACCGACATCATCGTCGGGTTCCCAGGCGAGACCGACGACGACTTTGCGGCCACACTCGAAGTGGCAGCAGCAGCCAAGTACGACTACGCATACACCTTCATCTTCTCGCCACGTCCCGGTACCGAGGCTGCCGAGATGACCGACCGATTCGTCGAACCAGCCGTGGCAGCAGAGCGCTTCCAGCGACTACGAGTCGTCGTCGAGCGCAGCGCCCTTGCCAAGCACGAGGCGCGCGTCGGTCGCGTCGAGGAAGTGCTCGTCGAGGGGCCCAGCAAAAAGGACCCCTCGGTGTTGTCGGGTCGCACCCGCCAGAACAAGCTGGTGCACTTCACCCCTCCGCATCCACTGGGCGCCGGCGCGTACGCAACGGTCGAGATCACCCACGGTGCGCCACATCACCTCATCGGCCAGTTCGTCGAGCTGTTGGCCGAGCCATTGCACAAGCGGCGAATCGCCGTGTCCGTCGGGTGACCACAGCCACCCCGCTGGTCATTCTGGGGCCGACCGCGTCCGGCAAGAGCGATGTCGCCATGGCCCTGGCCGATCGACACAGCGACATCGAGCTTGTTGTTGTCGATGCCATGCAGGTCTACCGCCGCATGGATATCGGCACGGCCAAGCCCTCATCTGCCGACCGCACCACCGTTCCGCATCATTGTCTCGACCTCGTCGACGCGGCCCACGACTTCACTGTCACGGACTTCACCGCTGCAGCCCATCAGGCCATGCAGGGGATAGCCGACCGCCATTCCCGCGCCGTACTGGTGGCGGGTACCGGGCTGTACTTGCGCAGTGTGACGGACCCGATGGAGGTGCCGGGCCGATGGCCCGACGTGCGCATCGCATTGGAGGCACGCGTTGCGGTCGAGGGTGCCCAAGCCCTACACCACGAGCTGGCGACCCTCGACCCGACTGCGGCCGCCAAGATGGAGCCGACCAACGCCCGCCGTATCGTGCGCGCCTTGGAGGTCACATTGAGTAGTGGGCGTCCGTTCAGCTCGTTCGGTCCGGGTGTCGACGTTTATCCGCCGATTCCGTTCGTGCAGTTCGGCCTGCGATGGCCGCGATCGTTGTTGGCCAAGCGAATCGCCGAGCGAGTACATCGAATGATCGATGCCGGTCTGGTCTCCGAGGTCGAGTCACTCGCCCACGGCCCAGTTTCGCGCACCGCTCGGCAGGCACTCGGCTACAAGGAGTTGTTCGAGTACCTCGATGGCGCGTGCACGCTCGACTCGGCGATCGCCACCATCATCACTCGCACCCGACAGTTCGCCGTCCGACAGGAGCGGTGGTTCCGTCGGGACCCGCGCATACGCTGGATTGACATCGACAACGACCCGGTTGCCGCAGCGCTGCCGGTACTGGAACGTGCATGGCAGACCTCCAACTGACGAAGCATCACGGATTGGGCAACGACTTCTTGGTCGCGTTCCACCCTCACGTCGACGACCTACCAGCGTTGGCCCGACGACTGTGCGACCGGCGTCGAGGGATTGGTGCAGATGGATTGCTGATCGGCGAGAGTGAGCTCGGTTACGCGGCCCGGATGGTGTTGTACAACTCCGACGGTTCACGTGCTGAAATGAGCGGCAATGGCATCCGATGCTTCGCCCAGGCACTTGCTCGGCGGCGCAGCGACCTGCTGCCACAGTGCCTCATGACCGATGCCGGCGAGCGGCTGGTCACCTTGTACGTCACCGACGACCCTGACGAGATCGAGGCGGCCGTCGACATGGGGCCCGTCTCGCCCATCGATGCGCCCGACAACTGGCATCACGTGCGGACCGATCCGCTGCGCCCGGTCAGTCACCTCAGCGTCGGTAACCCTCACGCGGTGGTCGCGGTCGACGATGTCGCTGTCGTGGACCTGCTGACGCTGGGGCAGATGGTGCCAGGTATCAATCTCGAGGTCGTCGAGTCCGGCCCCGAGCCATACGCCATCACCATGAGGGTGCACGAGCGTGGCGCCGGCATCACCCAGGCGTGCGGTACCGGGGCGTGCGCCAGCGCGTGGGCGGCGGCGTCGTGGGGGTTCGTCACCACCGGGCTTGAAGAAATCACCGTGCACATGGACGGTGGAGATGCCAAGGTACGTCTGCACGAGCCCAAGAACGGGCACGTCACCTTGGTCGGTCCGGCGGTCTTTGTCGGTTCGATCACGGTCCATCTCTAAGGCAGGTGCAGCAAGGAAACTATGTCGACGCCATACAACGAAGCCCTCGGCGCAACGCTGATCGAGCGCACCAGACGCGAGCAGATCGTCTTGGTTGGCGTCACCCTGCCCGGTCACACCGA
>JAYTZE010000369.1:0-3401 GCA_043742385.1 Ilumatobacteraceae bacterium | reverse complement strand
CATCACACCATCGAGGATGTCGCGATCAGCCTGGGCGAAGCCTTCCGTCAGGCGCTCGGCGACAAGACCGGTGTACGTCGGTTTGCCAGCGGCCTGTACCCGCTCGATGAGGCGCTGGTCGAGGTGGCCCTCGATCTATCAGGCAGGCCGTTCGTGGTCTGGAACGTTGAACTTCCGGAGTGCTTGCCGTTGGGGAACCCGGCGTTCGACCCGCAGTTGGCCGAACACGCAGTCGCTTCGTTCGCGACGGCGGCAGGCATCACGCTCCATGTCACGTTGCGCCGCGGGCGCAACGTTCATCACATCATCGAGGCGGTGTTCAAAGGTCTGGCACGATGCCTTCGCGACGCCGTGCGCGTCGAGGGTGCCCAGGTGCCGTCGACGAAGGGTGTGCTGTAGGCCGTGAGCGAGCAGCCACTGATCGCCGTCTTGGACTATGGAATCGGCAACCTGCGTTCTGCCCAGAAGGCTCTGCAGCGGTGTGGCGCCGATGCCCGTCTGACAGTGGACCGTGGGCTGATTGCCGATGCCGACGCTGTGGTGCTGCCCGGCGTCGGCGCTTTCGGGGCATGCATGGCAGCCTTGCGCGACGCTGACCTCGAAGACGCGGTCGAGGAGGCCGTTGAGTCCGGTCGGCCGTTTCTCGGCATCTGCGTCGGTATGCAGATGCTGTTCGACGCCAGCGAGGAAGACGACTCGGCGGTCGGGCTCGGAGTCATACCGGGCATCATCCGCTGGCTGGGTTCGGAACTGCCGCGACCGCAGATGCAATGGAACTTGCTGACGTTGACCACGCCCGACGACCAGATGTTCGCCGCCTTGTCGCCGCAAGCGTGGGTGTATTTCGTGCACTCGTTGCACGCTGTGCCGGAGGACCCGGCTGTGATTGCCGCGACCTGCACCTATGGCGGCGTCGTCAACTCGGCCTTCCGCCACGGCAACGTGTTCGCCACCCAATTTCACCCGGAGAAGTCGGGGGCATGGGGGCTCTCGCTGCTCGGCAACTTCGTCCACATTGCCGCAGGAGCCACGGTGTCTTGATGGTCGAACTGTTCCCGGCGATTGACCTGCGTGATGGTCAGGTCGTGCGCCTGACGCAAGGCGACTACGGCAACGTAAAGGTATACGGCAGCGATCCGGTCGCCGTCGCCCGTTCGTTTGCCGACGCCGGGGCGTCGTGGATCCATGTTGTCGACCTCGATGCGGCGCGTTCGGGTTCTCCGCAGAATCGTCCGGTGGTCGCCGCCATCGCCGCAGCAGTTGTCGGGCGAGCACGGGTGCAGACCGGCGGCGGTGTTCGAGCCCTGGCCGACGCGCAACAGTTGGCCGACGCCGGGGTGGCTCGGGTCGTAATGGGATCTGCCGCAATTCAGCATCCCGAACTGGTCGACGCTGCGGCGAATGTCATCGACGTTGCGGTCGGACTCGATCACCGAGACGGTGAGATTGCCGTGCACGGATGGACCGAGGGCTCGGGGGTGTCGCTCGACGAGGCAATGGGTTGGTATCCGGCGGCGAGCGCCTTCGTGATCACCGATATCGCGCGCGACGGTATGCTCGAAGGCCCCGATGTCGAGGGGCTCGCGGCAACTGCGGCTCACTCCACTGCGCCGGTGATCGCCAGCGGGGGAGTGTCGTCGCTTGCCGATATCGCTGCACTCGCCGACGTCGCCGGAGTCGCCGGAATCATCACGGGCAAAGCCCTGTACGAGGGGCGGTTCACGGTGGCCGAGGCGCTGAGGGTATTGCGTCGATGAGGGTTGCTCGCGTCATCCCATGTCTCGATGTGACCAATGGTCGGGTGGTCAAGGGAGTCAACTTCGTCGGACTTCGCGATGCCGGAGACCCGGTCGAACTCGCTGCTCGCTACGACGCCGAGGGGGCCGATGAGCTGGTGTTTCTCGACATCACCGCATCGTCGGATGGCCGTGAGACGATGGTCGATGTTGTGTATCGCACGGCAGAGCAGGTCTTCATCCCGCTGACGGTTGGTGGCGGCATCCGTGTTGTCGACGATGCCCGACGCATGCTGCGCGCCGGCGCCGACAAGGTCAGTGTCAACACCGCGGCGGTGCAACGTCCCGATCTGATCAGTGAGATCGCTGCTGAATTTGGTTCGCAATGTTGCGTGTGTGCGATCGACGCCAAGCGTCGCCCCGGTGGTCTCGGGTTCGAGGTGTACTTGCACGGTGGGCGCACACCGACAGGCATCGACGCGCTCGACTGGGCGGTGAAGGCCGCCAAGCTCGGGGCCGGCGAGATCCTGGTGACGTCGATGGATCGCGACGGCACCCGCGACGGCTACGACCTCGACCTCACGTCAGCGGTGGCCGACAATGTCAATGTCCCTGTCATCGCCAGCGGTGGCGTCGGTACGATGCAACATCTGGTCGACGGAATCATCGAAGGTGGCGCGACCGGCGTGCTGGCCGCCAGCATCTTTCACTTCGGCGAGCACGTGATCGCTGATGCCAAAGCGGCGATGGCGGCAGCCGGCATCGCCGTACGACCCGTGACTATCCCCTAAGGAGATCCGATGACCAACATCTCACCGAAAGACAAGATGGTGTACCGCCGACTCGGTCGCAGCGGCCTGCAGGTCTCGGTGCTGTCGTTCGGAAGCTGGGTGTCGTTCGACAACCAGATGAAGGACGATGCGGCAATGGAGTGCATGCAGACGGCATACGACGCCGGATGCAACTTCTTCGACAACGCCGAGGCGTACGCCGCCGGCGAGAGCGAAGCGATCATGGGGCGCGTCATCAGTGAACTCGGCTGGCGACGACCGACGTATGTACTGAGCACCAAGTTCTACTGGGGCATCGAGCGCGTCCCCAACATGGTCAACACCCTGAACCGCAAGTACCTGATGCAAGCGATCGATGGTTCGCTCGAGCGATTGGGCGTCGACTTCGTCGACCTGATCTATTGCCACCGAGCCGACCCGAACACACCGATCGAAGAGACCGTGTGGGCCATGCACGACATCGTCGCATCCGGCAAGGCGTTGTACTGGGGCACCAGCGAGTGGGCGGCCGACGAGATTCGCGCTGCATGGGAGATCGCCGAACGCCATCACCTCCACAAGCCAATCGTCGAGCAGCCGCAGTACAACCTCCTCGATCGCAAGCGGGTCGACGAGGAGTACGCCAGGTTGTACACCGACATCGGCCTGGGGACCACGATTTGGAGCCCCCTTGCATCGGGCTTGCTGACCGGCAAGTACAAAGATGGCATTCCCGCCGATTCCCGAGGCGCGCTGGCGGGCTACGAATGGCTCGATTCCACACTGTCCGACAAGGTTGCGCTGGCCAAGGTCGAGCGCCTGCGGCCGATCGCCGAAGAACTCGGATGCACGCTGGCCCAGATGTCTCTGGCGTGGTGCGCGAGCAATCCCAACG
>JAYTZE010000368.1:0-1604 GCA_043742385.1 Ilumatobacteraceae bacterium | reverse complement strand
ACATCGTCGATGGCGTCGATCGGATCGTCGCCCTCCAACGCAATGCGCACGAGTTCGTGCTGCATCGCCACCGCCCACAGACACAGTGGATCGGCATGCGTCACGGCTGACAACTTCAGTGCCGCATGAATAGTCCTGGCTCTGCCGTGGGATGCGAAGAACACTGCGCCAGCGGCGGCACGCATGATCGAGCCGTTGCCGGCCGTGTTGTGCCCATTGCGGGCAAGCATCACCTCGCGTGCCGCGTCGGGAGCATGGAGAGGGGACTCGAGCACCTCGCGCGTGAGGTTGCCGACATCCTTGGCGCAACGGCCCCATGCGCGGAAGCGGGTCAGTTGGTCGTCGACATCGATGCCGTTGCGCTCGAGCAAACTCTCGGCGACGACGACGCCCATCTCGGTGTCGTCGGTGAACTGCCCAGGGTTCCAGATGGGATTGCCAACCATCTCACCGATGCCGCCGTGCACCGCGTGCGGGAACATCGACGAATACTCGCCCGGCTCCCCGAACTCGAACGGCGCACCCAGTGCGTCTCCCACTGCAGATCCGACCATGCACCCGATCGCACGTTGACGACCAGGCGTCGAATTCAAGCCACTCATCTCCGCCGCTCCTTCCAACACGCTGTACCCCAAACCGTCGCCGCTGAGACCATCTGACCTACGTACCCCAGAACGCGTCGACCAGGCCGACGCTACGGAAGTAGTCCTTGGCCTCCGATGGTTCGCGGCGCACATAACCGCGTTCCAACCTTGCCTCGTACCAGCGACTGGCGAAGTGCCACAGCGTCGCGACATCCATCACGTAGCCGCAGGTGTTGCCGGTGCTCGCCAGCCACGAGTCGATGCACGGCTGGCCCGAAAGTTGTCGTAGACGAGCAGGCGCAGATCCTCGAGGTCCATTGCGACACTCTAGGAAACGGCGCCGGTACGCTCGGCCCGTCATCACACGAAGGAGTGTCGCATGAGCCTGCTCGAACTTGGTCCCGACGAGTTGCTGTCAACCACACGGGCGGTGCGCAAACGACTCGACTTCACCAAGCCGGTGCCCGACGACCTGGTTCGGGAGTGTGTCGCGATGGCTTTGCAGGCACCGTCGGGCAGCAACGAGATCGCAATGCGATTCGTGGTCGTGCGCGACCCGGCGACGATCGCTGCAATCGCCGACGTGTACGCGCAGTGCTGGCAGATCTACACGACCCTGCCCGTGTTTGCCGGTGCCATCCAGCGCGACACCGACCAGGATCAGGCACAGCAGGACCGCGTTGTCGACTCGGCCACCTACCTCTCGCAGCACATGAGCGAATGCCCGGTCCTGGTGATCGGCTGCACGACGTCGCGCCGCCTCGAAGGTGTGCCGGCTGCGCAATCGGCATCGGCACTCGGCAACATCTTGCCGGCGATGTGGAGCTTCATGCTGGCGGCGCGGGCCCGTGGGTTGGGCACGGCGTGGACCACCATCCATTTGATGATGGAGCAGGCCGTCGCCGACATCGCCAACATCCCGTTCGACACCATCCAACAGGCGTGCCTCAGCCCGCTTGCGTTCACCAAGGGAACCTCGTTCAAGCCGGCGGTTCGGCCCGATCCCGACTCGGTGATCGA
>JAYTZE010000367.1:0-3410 GCA_043742385.1 Ilumatobacteraceae bacterium | reverse complement strand
TGCCAAGGGTTACCGCGATCTAAAGCCGCACTCGCCGTGGCTGGAGGATTATCACATACTGCAAACCACCAAGGACGAGTACATCCTCGGTGCGATTCGCCGTGGGCTCGAGGCCGCGGGAGTGCCGGTGGAGTTCAGCAAGGGCGAGGCCGGTCGCGGACAGCACGAGATCAATCTCGATTACACGACCGCGGTCGAGATGGCCGATCGCAACAGCATTTACAAGACTGCGGCGAAGGAGATCGCGCACTTCAACGGTCGCTCAGTGAGCTTCATGGCGAAGTACGACTTCAACGACACCGGCTCGTCGTGCCACGTGCACAGCAGCCTGTGGTCGCTCGACGGCAAGAAGGCGATGTTCGACGATCACCATGGTCCACACGGCATGAGCGAAACCTTCCAGCACTACCTCGCTGGTTTGATCGCGACGGCGCAGGAGTTCAGCCTGCTGTGGGCACCCACCGTCAACAGCTACAAGCGATTCCAGCCGGGATCGTGGGCGCCGACGGGTATCGGTTGGGGCGTCGACAACCGCACCCTCGGATTCCGCAAGGTCGGCCACGGCAAAGGCTGTCGCGTCGAGTGCCGCATCCCCGGCAGCGACGCCAACAGCTACTTCGCCTTCGCCGGCCAGATCGCCGGGGGTCTCCACGGGATTCGCAACAAGCTGATGCTCGAGGAGCCATTCATGGGCAACGGCTACGAGGCGACCGGCATCGGTCGAATTCCGTGGAACCTTCCCGACGCCATCGCGTTGTGGGAGGGCTCGTCGATCGCCAAGGAATGCTTCGGCGACGAGGTGCACCACCACATCCTGACGATGGCCAAGGGCGAGTGGCTGGCCTTCAATCAATCGGTCACCGACTGGGAGTTGCGCCGCTACTGGGAGCGCATCTAACCGTAGTGGAGTGTTTGGCGCCCACCCGAGGTGGCGATAAACACTCCACTACGATGTGGGGCTGCCCAGTTCAACGAAGCCGACGGAGCGCAGACTCAGGCTGCGTGGCAATGCGTGCGACGCAGGCTGTCCCAGTCTTGGTCTGTCAGCAGCAGGGGACAGCGATCCGGCGTGCGGGTCGCGATCAGCACCATGTGATGGCCTGCGAAATCGAGGTGACCCTGTAGATGATGGTCAACATCCCAGGCCACGGGTGGCAGCGTGCTGGACCCGAGCATGTCGGCAAGGTGGCGGACAGCCAGATCGTGGGCTTCATCGTCGTTCAGCCGAGTTGCAGTTTCCATGTTGCTCTCCCCAACTTCTCAGGCGTCGACGGGGGGTGTCGACGCTCGAGAGGTTCCCGTTATCTGAGTATCGGTAAAGGTCGGCGACTGATCAAGGGATTGGTGCACAAATAGGTCATGTGCACTACTGATGGTGGCAAATCGTCGCCGCTCACTGTGCGGTCGTGACTACCGTCCGGTGCTATGTCGTTGTTCGTTCTTCACAGTGAACTCGACGAGCACCGGCAGGTGATCGCTGAGCTCGTGCCACCGCTCGCCGCCGTCGGGCGTCAGCCGAGCGTTGACGGTCGCCGTTTCGGGGATCAAGACGTAGTCCAATCGTCGAACCGGGGCAATCGAGGGATTGGAAAGGTCGCCACCCGGATCGACCAACTCTGCTGCGCCGAACTCGCGGATCACTTCCACCTCATTCACCGCGTTGAGGTCGCCTGCCACCACCGCCGGCCGGCGAGCACCGACGATCGACACAACGCGGCGAGCCTGGGCGATCCGGTCGTCGGCATCATGTGACGCGAGGTGAGTGTTGACCATCCGCAGCGCATCGCCGTCGCGAGTCACCGTGGCCGCCATGGCGACTCGGTGCCGGTATGTCCAGATCGACACGCCAGGCGAGATCGAGACGCTGATCATCTCGCCGATCGACTGCGCCGTCAGCAGTGCCAGCCCTTCGGCACGCCACCACACAAGCGGTGAATACGGATAGTGCTTTCGGGTCCAGATCACACGCCATCCCAGGCGTCGTGCCAACCCGCGCGCTTGGCGCCGCTGGATCTCTTGCAGGGCAACGGCGTCTGGCGAATAGCCGGCGATCACTTCGCTGATGACGTCGAGATTTGGCTGGCGCGACCCGAGAATGTTCCACGTCAGCACTCGCCAGGTCGTCATTGGTTCTCCAGTTTGGCCCGTGCACTACCGTAGGCCGCCATGAATCGTCTGGCTGGAAAAGTGGCACTGATCACGGGTGCGTCGTCGGGTTTGGGTCGCGTCGGCGCCGAGTTGTTCGCCGCTGAGGGCGCTCAGGTGGTGATCGCCGACCTGTCGGATGGCGACGACGCCGTTGAAGCGATCGCCGCGGCAGGGGGTGAGGCCACGTACGTGCGTTGCGATGTGACCGACGAGCAATCCGTCGAAGCTGCGGTGCAGCACGCGGTCGAAACGTTCGGTGGTTTGCACGTGCTCTACAACAACGCCGGCGTGATGCTGGGCGACGACGACAACCCGGTCACCACCTCGGTTGCGACGTATCAGAAGACGATGGACATCAATGTGCTTGGCGTGCTGTTGGGCTGCAAGTACGCGATTCCGGCGATGCAGGAATCGGCACAGCGATCAGGCCAAGCCGCATCGATCATCAACGTCGCGTCGTTCGTCGCCCATATGGGCGCCGCCACGCCACAGGTGGCATACACCGCCTCGAAGGGTGCTGTCCTGGCAATGACCCGCGAGATCGCCGTGATCTACGCCCGACAAGGAGTGCGAGCCAACGCACTGTGCCCCGGCCCGATCATGACAACGCTGCTCGCCAAGTTCCTCTCCGACGATGCGAAGCGCAATCGTCGCCTGGTGCACATCCCGATGGGGCGCTTCGGTGAACCGATCGAGATCGCCAATGGGGCGCTCTTCTTGGCCTCGAACGAATCGAGTTGGATGACCGGTCAATCGTTGATCATCGACGGCGGTATCACGGCTGCGTACGTGACCCCCGAGTGAGCGAGCTCCACGGCAAGGACAGCGCCGTCGGTGATCTCGCCGATCGCGCCGTCGAGTGGATCAAGCAGCGACTGGCTGCTTCGTCAGTTGGTGTGATCGGCGACAAGCCGGCGCTCGACGCAGCGCTTGCGGGTACGGTCAGCGATGCCGGTCTCGGTCTTGACCAGGCCTGGCAACACTTCGAGGACGTCGTCGCCCCGAACAACGTCGGCCTCGACAGCGAACGGTTCCTGGCGTTCATCCCATTGTCGCCATCGGTCGCCTCGGTGTGGATGGACACCATCGTGTCGGCGGCCAATTTCTCGGCCGAGTCGTGGCTGGAGGGCGCGGGTGCCGTGGCCGCCGAGAACCAGGTGATCGAATTGCTGTGTCGCGCGGCAGGGATGCCGGCGAGTGCCGCCGGATGTTTCATGAGCGGCGGGTCGATTGGCAACCTGTCAGCTCTCGCAGTCGGCCGC
>JAYTZE010000366.1:0-1606 GCA_043742385.1 Ilumatobacteraceae bacterium | reverse complement strand
ACGTGACGGTGGCCAACCGAGGCGGCGAAACGCGCCCCCACTCCGCCTCAGCGACGCCGCACGTGACGAAGACCGCGCTCTAGCGTTCGACGCGGCGGCCCGGCTGCTCAGAAATCTACTCGTTCACAGTGCAGCCGGGCTTCCTGCAGCGGTCGCAGACGTCTTTCCGTGGTCGGCATTCCTTCCGAAGGCCGACCGCACCACATTCGTGGATGAACTCGGCCGGACACTGGTCGCAGCGTCAGCGATCGACATCTACGCACCGGTTGCGCAGATTCTGCGGGAGTGGCGAGCAACGGCAGAGATCCACGCAGACCCTCGACTCGTACGACGTCTACGCACACCAATCGCTGCTAGTGGTGCGTCGCGGATTTGATCTGGTGGAGTGTGGTTCGTCCGCGGGTGACTTTGGTGATGATCTCGTCGGCGGTCTTGGTCCACACGAAGGGTCGTGGGTCGTCGTTCCAGTGTTCGGTCCACATCTCCAACGCGTCGATCAATTCGGGGACGCTGGTGAACCGGCCGCGGCGGAGCCGTTTGTCGGTGATCTCTTTGAACCACCGCTCGACGAGGTTCAGCCACGACGACGAGGTCGGGATGAAGTGCAGGTGCCACCGTTTGCGTTTCTTGTGATCGAGCCACTTGGTGACTTCGGGACCCATGTGCGCGGAGAGGTTGTCCAACACGACATGCACGGCAAGATCTGTGGGGACGTGCATATCGATCAGCTTGAAGAAGGCCAACACGTCCGCGCCGGTGTGACGGGGCCGGCAGTCATAGATGACCTTGCCGGTGGCGATGTCCATCGCCGCGAACAGATCGGTGGTCCCGTTGCGCTTGTAGTCATGAGTCATCGTCCCTGCCCTGCCCGGTTTCATCGGCAACGATGGCTGGGTTCGGTCCAACGCTTGGACCTGGGTCTTCTCGTCGAAGCAGAACACCATCGCCCGCTCCGGCGGGTTCATGTACAAGCCGACGACATCGACCAGCTTCTCTTCGAAACGGCGATCGTTGGACAGTTTGAACGTGTCCACCCGCCACGGCTTGAGCTGATGATCACGCCAGATCCGCGCCACGGTGTCCTTGCCGATCCCGAACCGTTCCCCCAGCGACCGCGTCGACCAATGCGTCGAGGTGTCATCCGGGAGCTCTTCGCGGGTGACCCGCACCACCTCGGCAACCGTCACCCCATCAGGCAGCCACGACTTGCGGCCACGGCCCGCCGCGATCACACCGACACCATCCACACCGCACTCAACGAACCGGGCCCGCCACCGCCGCACCGTGTCCGGCGTCGTCGCACACAACCGGGCGATCTCCTCATTGGCCACCCCATCAGCAGCGAGCAGCAGACCCTGTGCCTGGACCACCCGCCGATGAGGCTCCACCGTGGAACGGGCCCAGCGCTCGAGCACCTCCCGATCCTCATCCGACACGACCAACGCAGCAGCAACCATCACCGGCATGCTGTCACTCTAACCCACCTTGCTAATTCAGCGACGGACCACTAGGCGGTCGAATCTCAATGCGCCGCCGCAGGGCATGCAGCAAGGGTCGGTTCCGATGAGTACCCGTAGCTCCCACGAGCCGGCACTTCGCTGACGTG
>JAYTZE010000365.1:0-1608 GCA_043742385.1 Ilumatobacteraceae bacterium | reverse complement strand
GCGGCCCCCACGATGCGGTCACCGCCGAGACAAGGCGTGACCCGGCGGAGTGCATGTCTCCAGACTTGCCGATTCGCGCGCCGGTTGGCCAACGAGCTGGACGATCGGGTTCGGCTCGTGCGTCGACCACCGCAAGTGGAACGATGTCGCCGGGGAGGGATCCGGGGTGAATCGTGCTCAGCTACCAAGTGGCATTGCCACAGGGATCGGCAGCCTTCCCCACCGCGATGCAGCGGCCGCAGCTGCATTTTCGCTGGCGACCCTCGAGTTGCCGGCGATTCCGACGTTGCCGAAGCGTTCGCCTGCCGAGGGCATGATCCCGCAAGGCTTGGTGGGCTTGGCGGGAATTACCGTTGGCCAGTACGGCAGCATCGCGTTCGATGCCACCAGCTTCGACCCCGACGCTCCAGTCGTGACCGATCTCAATCACGATGCCTTCGGCGGGTGGCGAGCGTTCCTTGCGGCAGCAGCTGGTCGCAGGGCTCCGATCAAGTGGCAATTCGTGGGCCCGGTTACCCTTGGCCTGGCCCTCGTTCGTGCCGGACTCCGCAGCGATGTGGCCTTCGAGGTCTCGGTGCGCGCGGTGCGCTGTCGCGTACGTCAACTCGTCGACCATGTGGCCGAGACATTGCCAGGATGCCGGCAGGTTGTCTTCATCGATGAGCCGACGCTCGATGAAATGATGGGTTCGAAGTTTCCGATAGCTCCCGATACCGCCGTTGATCTGGTTTCGGCAGCTCTCGCGGCGATCGAGCCGGTGGCGGTCACGGGTCTGCATGTGTGCGCCACGGCCGACATTGCCTCGCTGGTGGCGATCGGGCCCGATGTGCTGTCGGTGCCGGTTGATTTGCGATTGCTCGAATCGGCCGGCTACTTGGCCCGGTTCATCGGCGACGGTGGGACCATTGCCTGGGGCGCGGTCTCGACCGAGGGCCCGATTGCGACCTCCGCCGAACGGCCATGGCGTAAGCTCAGCGACTTGTGGTGTGAGCTCGTGCAACGCGGCGCCGACCCGGCGCAGCTTCGTCGGCAATCCATCATCACTCCCGAATGCGGTCTCGGAACGCACACTCCAGCCGTAGCCGAGCGAGTGCACCGCCTGGCTGCCGACATCAGTGAACGGGTCAGAGACCAGGCGATGGCAACGCGCTTCTCACTCGGCGCCTAGCTGCTTACACTCGCACGCATGACCGAGTCCGCCGAGCTTGATCGCCGCGTCGCGGACCTCCGCCAGCAGATCGCGTATCACAACGAGCGATACCACGCCCTCGATAGCCCTGAGATCGCTGATGCCGAGTACGACCTGCTCGTTCGTGAACTGATCCGGTTCGAAACCGATCATCCCGAACTGGCGTCATCCGAATCGCCGACCACGCAGGTGGGTACGACGCCACTGTCGGCAACATTCGCTCCCGTTGTGCACCGGGTGCCAATGACCAGTCTCGACAATGCGATGGATGAGGCCGAGTTGGCGCAGTGGGGCGATCGCGTCGCGCGCGGACTTGCTGGTGCCCCCGCCACATTCGTGTGCGAACTGAAGATAGACGGCCTGGCCATGAGCCTGCGCTACGAGCAGGGCAGGTTCGTGCAAGCGGCGACTCGTGGCGA
>JAYTZE010000364.1:0-1612 GCA_043742385.1 Ilumatobacteraceae bacterium | reverse complement strand
CTTGGCGGCGGATGCCACCTGGACCTTCACCACGGTTGCCGACACGACACCACCCACCGTCAGTTCGATCACACCGGCCAGTGGGGCGCTCGCGGTCTCGCGAAGCACGACGGTGCGGGCGACCTTCAGCGAGGACATGAACGCGACGACGATCACCACGACATCATTCACACTGGTGCGCAACTCCACGGGGGTCCAGGTGACTGCTGCGCTGACCTATGACCCGGTGACTCGTATCGCCACGCTCACTCCATCGAGCGCCTTGGCTGCTTCGGCAACATACACCGCCACGGTGCGTGGCGGTACGACCGATCCGCGTGTGAAGGACGTGGCCGGAAACGCTTTGGCGACGAGCCGTGTCTGGTCGTTCACGACCGGGCTGTGAGTGCGACAGACAAAACGACAGGGAGGTCAAATGGAAAAAAGCACGGTTGCAGTGGTGGGTTTGGGATACGTCGGGCTGCCGCTCGTCATCGAGTTCGGCAAGCAGGCGCGGACGATCGGGTTCGACATCGACGAGCACAAGGTGTCGAGCTGCCGCGGCGGCAGCGATCCGTCACGCGAGATCCCTGATGAAGACATGCGTGCGGCCCAGCATGCCGAGTACAGCGCCGACCCGGCTTGCTTGCGCGAGGCCGACTACATCCTCGTTGCCGTACCGACCCCTGTCGATGGCGCGCGCATTCCAGATCTTGGGCCGTTGAAAGGCGCCAGCCGCATGATCGGCGAGAACCTCAAGCCAGGGGCCACCATCGTCTTTGAATCCACGGTGTACCCGGGTGCGACCGAGGAGGCTTGCATCCCTGTGATCGAAAAGGCGTCCGGCCGGAAGTGGAAGCAGGACTTCTTTGTCGGCTACAGTCCCGAGCGCATCAACCCCGGCGACCGCGAGCACATGCTAACCAACGTCGTCAAGGTGGTGTCGGGCGACACGCCAGACACGCTGGAGCGCGTCGCCAAGCTCTATGAGCGCGTCGTCGAGCCCGGCGTTTTTCGCTGCAGCAGCATCAAGGCGGCCGAGGCGTGCAAGGTCATCGAGAACACGCAGCGCGACCTGAACATCGCGTTGATGAATGAGTTGGCGATCATCTTCGACCTGGTTGGCCTGGATACCAGCGAGGTGCTCAAAGCCGCCGGCACCAAATGGAACTTCCTGAAATTCAAGCCCGGTCTCGTCGGCGGGCATTGCATCGGCGTCGATCCGTACTACCTGACGCACAAGGCCGAAATGCTCGGCTACCACCCGGAGGTCATCACCGCCGGGCGACGCACCAATGACGGCATGGGCAAATACATCGCCGAGCAGACCGTCAAGCAGATGATCGCCAGCGGCAGCTACATCAAGGGCGCACGCGTCAACGTGCTCGGCCTGACCTTCAAGGAAAACTGCGCCGACCTGCGCAACAGCAAGGTCGGCGATGTGATCCGTGAGCTGCGCAGCTATGGCGTCGAAGTCTGGGTACATGACCCTCACGCCGATCCGGCCGAGGCCCAGCATGAGTACGGCGTTTCACTGGTGCAGTGGAGCGACTTGCCGCGGGCCGACGCCTTGGTGCTGGCCGTATCGCATGCCGATTTCCTCAGCCTCGGCGTGGACGAGTTGTCGCGCAAG
>JAYTZE010000363.1:0-3424 GCA_043742385.1 Ilumatobacteraceae bacterium | reverse complement strand
CGGGTGGAGGTGCGGGCGGTGGCCCACCCGCACCTGGTGGGCCCGGTGGTCGCGGGGGCCCTCCTGGCCCTGGTGGCGGTCCGCCTGCGCCGGGAGATCCGGGGGGTCCTGGTGGTGGTCCGCCGGCACCTGGTGGTCCGCCCGGTCCTGGTGGTGGTCCGCCGGGTCGGGGGGGTCCGCCAGCGCCTGGGGGTCCACCCGGTCCTGGAGGTCCGCCCGGTCGTGGGGGTCCACCTGGTCCTGGGGGTCCACCTGGTCGTGGCGGTCCACCGGCACCTGGGGGTCCGCCCGGACCACTAGGCCCCGGTCCGCCGGGCCCGCCACCGGGACCACCGGGGGTCGACGACGCGACGGGCTTGGCCTCACCAACGTCGGCGTACATCACCTTCTGAATGCGCTCGTAGAGACTCTTCTTCTGCGCCGGCTCCTCGACCGGCTCGGGCGGCGGTGCCGCTTGCTTCTCGCCGGTCCACTCCAAAAACCCGCCGCACGCGCCGCAGAACGAGTCGGCATCGGCATTCTTGAATCCGCACTCCTTGCATACGATCATGATCGACCCTCCCCGCCCTTGCCTTTACGGCGCTTGGCGATCTCGACGACGTGCACAACGTGCGCCGGCTTTGCCGCGGCGACCATACGGTCGACAGTCCCTTCATTGATAGTCGATGGATCGTCGACGCTCACCCTCACGGCCATCCGTGGCTGGTCATCACCCGGCGGATCGGTGCCCGGTGTCAGCGACCAGGCAGCTCCACCGCTCTCGGCGATCTCGACATCGCCACCGGTGTAGATCGCCAACTCGGCAGTGAGGCCGCGAATGGTCCCGCGCCAGCGGTAGAGCTCGGCGATGTTGGCGATGAAGGCTCGGCTGCGGTCCAGGGGCCAACCTTCGTCGATCACCACGCCGACCCACCCCGCAAGCCATTCGAGAAAGTCCTCCGGTGCCAACCACGGATCAACGTATGTGTCGAGGCAGTCGAGCGTGGTGAACACCGGTGCAAGCACATCGTCGAGGCCACCGGTGAACTCCTGGGTGAACAGGTCGTCTTGATAGATGCCGGGCAGCAACGAAACGATCGGGACCGGTGAGTGCAATCCACCAATCGTGCCCCTCATTGTTGTCTCTCAAGTTCGACGGTCATTGTTGTCTCTCAAGTTCGACGGTCATGGTTCGACGACCCGAATCTGATGCTCGTACGAGAACGCGATCGCGCTTGCAGCAAGTTCCAATCGGGTGGTCGCCTGGCCCCGTTCGCCCGTCACCGGGTTGGCGCCGAACAGTCGGATCTCCTCGACGAAGTCGACGCCACGAATCTCCTGCAGTGCGGTGTAGGCCTCGCCCGACTGGATCGGTCGACCCCACGGCCAACCCTTGCCATCCGGGCCGCCGACCAATGGATTGAAATAGCGATGCAACACCGCCGATGCTTCTTCGCGCACTCGCACGACGCTGATCTTCGGCTTGGCTTTCACTTGCGCGACCACGGTGACGCCTTGGTAGACGGGTGGCTCGATGATCACGCGAGTACCAACCAGGCGAGCCCCGTCGAGGGCGTTGAGGATGCGTTCCATCGTCTCTTCGCTGGGAACGAGGTGCTCGAAGCGGATCTGGCCGTCGACGATCGGCGCGGCCGGCACGATGAGGATGCGAACACTGCCGGCCTCGGCTCCGTCGCCTGCAGGCAGGCACTTGACGCGGGCGACCTCGGGTGCTGCTGCACGGGTCAGTTGCTCGAAGTCCTCGGCGGTCACAGCCCGGTTGCGGGTTCGCAGCAGGATCGGACCGCGGGTCTTGGCCGACTCGAGGTCCTCGCCATCCACACCGCCGATCGCCGGCACGCGATTCTCGACGCCGGCGATAAATGGAATCGACGACTTGAGCGTGCGGATCGAACCGGCGGCGACGTTGCCGATTCGGCCACCACCCGTCGCATACGCGTCGATCTGCACAATCGCTCCCTTTGGGGCGACGCTGCCGTACTGGTGCAGCGATCCATCGGCTTCGCGAACGCCCGGGCCGAACGAGAGCACGCCATGGACCGCGTCGAGCACGAACACGTCGTCTGTTGCCGAGCTGGAAGCGAAATGTTCGACCTGGTGCCACTCGCTCTGGCCATCTTCGCTTGTCACCAGCAGGCGCAACTCGTCGCCCGCCGGCAGCACCGGTGCGTAGGCCGTCTTGAACGTCTCGCCGGGCACACCCTCCGACACGCCCAAGGTCTCGTGCTCGATCACATCGGCATGAGCGGAATCCGCGGTGCCACCAAGGGTGTCGGCAATGAGCCCGTGGATCATTGGTGACGCACTGTACGAGGGCTGACCCTCCTCGGTGGGTACCACCCGGGCCCGCAGCCACCCGCCGCGCTCGCCATCGAGCAGTGTGGCCGTGTGCTGGCGGGGAACGTGAACGATGATCGAGCCATCGCGGTTCAATCCGCCGGTGCCATCTTCGCTCACGTCGCATGCATGCCACGTCGTGCCGTCGTAGGCCTCCCATTGCAGCGGGGGATCGTCGGGGTCGACGCCCACACCTTCGATGGTGCAGTTGAACTGCAGACGAACCGCGCATCGCGGAACCGCCTCGGTCAAGCCGACGAGCAGTGCATCACCTGGCTCGGGTGGGTTCGAGAACGCGGCGAACGGCACTCGCAACCGAAGCTGCTCGATGCGCGCCTCGCGACCCTCGGTCGACACACCCGCGGTCAGAACGGACGCGAGTGAGCATGCGACGATGGGCAGGTCCTCGACCGTGGTGAACACCACGGGCTCCTCGGTCTCGGTTCGCAACGTCGCCGTACGCGTGCCGCGGGGAATGGTCAGGGTGGCCTGCGCCGGCGACGACAGATAGAACGTCACACCGGTGCGCGCCGAGGTGGCCGGGAACAACTGCAACCCGATCAACTCGAGGAACTTCAAATACAAGCGGTCGGGCACGCGGTTGAGGCGATACAGCAAAACATCGGTCATGTACGCGAAGGTCTCGATCAGCGTCACGCCCGGGTCCGACACGTTGTGATCGGTCCATGTCGGGCAGCGAGCCATGACCATTCGCTTGGCGTCGTCGACCAACTGCTGGAAGCGCCGGTCGTCGAGATCTGGTGCTGGCAGTGCCATTAGTAGTCACTCCCATCGTCGGGGATCGTGTAATACGGAAAGACCAGGTTGCGGCGGTCGTTGGTGCCCTTGACCGCGTATTGGATGTCGATGAAAACGAGTTCGTGGCTGTCGACGTCGGGAGTTGCGATGACCTTCACCACATCGACCCGCGGCTCCCATCGCTGCAGCGCCCTCTTCACCTCGAACGCCAGCGCTGTGGTCATCTCCTCATCGACGCTTCGGAACACGTAGTCGCGCACTCGCGACCCGAACTCGGGCCGCATCGGACGTTCACCGGGATAGGTAAGCAAGATGATGCGCATCGACT
>JAYTZE010000362.1:0-1615 GCA_043742385.1 Ilumatobacteraceae bacterium | reverse complement strand
CCACCAGATTGATGGCAGGGCCGGTTGCATCTCGCGGGCTGTTGGCTCGTCCACTTGAGGCGGATCGAAACCCAGAGGGACTCGATATCGAGGCGCTCGATCGTCCCGACACGGTTTTGGTGTTCGCAAGCATCGCCCCTGCATCGATGTCGCGGCCCGCAGCGGGCCTGTCGTTCCGCGTCGAGGCCCCACCGGGCTACGACCAGCAGGTACGCAAGACCATCGGCATCTTGTTGTCGTTCGGCGGCAACGTCGTGTCGGTGGACCTCAATGCCGAGCCAGCGGCGGAAACCACGTTCCTGATCTACGACCCCACGCTGGCTGATGCCGAATCGACCGATCACGCCGTGTTCGGAACGATCACCATCGAGACCCCAGACGTGCGCCTGGGCGGAGTCGACGAGACGGTCCGGCTCGGCACTAACTACCTCGATCAGGTCGACCTGAACGCGCCCGACGCAACCTCGACCTCGAGTTCGGTCGAGCCGACGGAGACCACCGGATGAGTCAAGCGACTGCAGCGGCCCTCGCCGTGACCGCAGCACGCACCGCTGACGACAAGAAGGCCGAGCGCACGCTGGTGCTGTTCGTCGGCGACGTGCTGTCGATCACCGAATACTTCGTGATCACCAGTGCCTCCAACCGGCGCCTGGTGCGCATGGTGGTCGACGAGATCGAGACTGCGGTGCGCGAGCAACACGGTCGCTCGCCACTACGCGTCGAGGGTGTCGCCGAGCAGCAGTGGGTGCTGATCGACTACGGCGACGCAGTCATCCACGTGTTCAGCGACGAGATCCGCGCTTACTACGAGATCGAGCGTCTGTACCGCGATGTGCCCAAGATCGATTGGCAGCTCGGCACGGCCTGACGTCCCTGGTGAAGTTTCGGGCGCATCGCTAGTGTTAAGCGTGCCATGTCAATACCGCTTTCTGGTCCATTCGATACCGGTCAGCTACCTAGGCTCGCGCCGCATCCCGTCACGGTGACGGTCGCTCGCACGATCGCACCAGGGTGGGAAGCGGAGTTCCTGCGCTGGGCAGATGAACTCGTCGCCACGGTGCGCGATTTCCCCGGCTGTCTCGGTGCGGCGGTGCTGCATCCTGGCGCCGACGGCGGCGAGTACCAGATCATCGTCCGTTTCTCCGATGGGCTGATGCTGCGGGTGTGGGAACGGTCGGCGATTCGCAATGAGCTGATGGACCGGTCCGATCAGTTCGTCACCGGCGCGCGGTTGCAGCGCACGGTCGGTGTCGAGGAGTGGTTCAACGCCACCGGCCTCGCCGAACCGAAGCGCCCGCTGTGGAAGAAGATGTCGATTGACGTCGCCTGGGTCTTCCCAACCGCATTGTTCTTCTCCGTGGTTCTCGCACCGCTGCTGGTCAAGATCCCCCTCGGCCTGCGAGTGCTGACCAGCATCGCCGCCGTCACCGTCGTGATGCAGTTCGTAGTGGGACCCATCCGCAAACGACTGAGAGCCCGCCGTCGTTTCTGACGCGTTGGGAACAGTGACGACTCGTTGGTAATCTCAGGCGTCCCAAACGGGGCTGTAGCTCAGTTGGCAGAGCACTTCCATGGCATGGAAGGGGTCAGGGGTTCAATTCCCCTCAGCTCCACG
>JAYTZE010000361.1:0-6735 GCA_043742385.1 Ilumatobacteraceae bacterium | reverse complement strand
CGTTGGCCCAACTCCCGCCCTGCCTGACGACGCGATGAGAGATGTGCGGTGCTGGACGGCTCATCTCTCATCGCCGATGTTGGCTCGAGCGGCTTGTTACGGCAGACTGCTCAAGTCGAAGGGGAGTAGCCCTCGGGTACGGTCGTCAACACGGCAGCTTGCTGCCCGGCCCCCCGCCCGTTTTTCACGGGAGCGAGACCTTCGACTGTCCGTGTTCCGAGACAGTCGAAAGGTATTTTCGTCTTGATGCTCATTTCTGCTAGCGATCGTTCCCAGTTCGTTGATCTCGATGTCTCCGCAGGAGCGTGGATCGCACTGCTCGCCGTTATCGCCGCCATGCTGGCGATCGACCTCTATCGACATCGCGAGGCACACGCGCCGACACCCAAAGAGGCTGCCGTCGAGTCGATGATCTGGGTGATGTGCGGGCTCGCGTTCTCGGCGGTGATCGCGGTGTCGTTCGGAAGCGCCGCGTTCGGGGAGTACATCAGCGGCTACCTGATCGAAAAGTCGCTCAGCGTCGACAACGTGTTTGTCTGGTCGATGCTGTTCGCGACACTGTCGATCCCGCTGAAGTACCAGCACCGCGTGTTGTTCTGGGGCATCTTCGGTGCTCTTGCGTTGCGGGCCATCTTCATCGTGTTGGGCAGCGCTCTGATCAGCCGATTCTGGTGGCTGCTGCTGGTGTTTGGACTGTTCCTGGTGTACACCGGCGCGAAGATCATCCGTCACCGCGACGACGAAGCCGAGGAGGAGTCGACTCGCGGACTGGGCGTACTGCGCAAGATCATGCCCGTCACCGAGGAACTCGATGGGCAGAAATTCTTCACTCGTCTCAACGGCAAGCGCGCCGCCACACCACTGCTGGCCGCCCTGTTCGTCGTCGAGGTCACCGACATCATCTTTGCGGTCGACTCGGTCCCGGCGATCCTCGCGGTGTCGAACGAGTCGTACCTCGTCTTCGCCTCGAACGCGTTCGCCATCCTGGGTCTACGCGCGATGTACTTCCTGCTCGCCAACGCGAAGGAACGATTCCACTACCTCTCGCATGCACTCGGCGGCATCTTGATCTTCGTCGGCATCAAGATGACCATTTCGCACTGGTACCACATGAACACGTACGTGTCGTTGGCCATCATCGTCGTCATGCTCGTCGCCGCGATCGTTTTCAGTCAGCAGCGCAACCGCCGGTCGGTGCCTACGGCGAGGTGACCTTCTTCTTCGGAGGCGGAACACCGATCGACGGGGCTTTGTCGGCCCACTCGGGCCAGCGACGCCGGCTGACGATCGACAACAGGCGCAACAGCTTCATCGCCTTCTCGTCTTCCTGTGCCGGGCGGGCAATGATCACGCCGTCGGCGATCATCCGTGAAATCACTTCCTCACCCAGTTCGGTGCGCACGATCGTGAGCGTCCAGTCGTTGTCTTCACCGATGCCGCCCGTGGCGATGTCACTGTGCTCTGCCGCGAAGTCGGGGCAGTTCTTGCAGCCTTCGCGGGTCCACTGGTGGCATTCCTTCAGATCGATCTCGTGATACGAGCCGTCTTTCATCCAGATCTGGAACACGCCCTTGATGTTCATCTTGGCCATGTCCGCTTTCTTCAAGCCGTACTTGGCCTCGAACAGTTCGGGGAAGATGGCGTCGTCGAACGTCTTCGAGCACAGCAGCCCGATGTTGAACACGAACGGCTTGCCAACCTTGCCGGCCTTGCGGTCCCACATGACGGGCGGCGCCGAGGTCTGGCACCCCATACCGACGAGAGCCAACTTGGTGAAGCCTGCGTCGATGGCCTCGCGCAATGCCAGTGGGTTGGCGCAGTACGTGTAGCGACTGCCTGCGGTGGCCAACACGTCGTCGACGGTGCGGGCGAGCACAGGTTTGGCCTTCCACGCATCGTCGGGCTCGACGCCGCTGACCATCGCCGCTTCGATGTAGTCGTTCTGCAACAACCAGACCAGCATCGCCGACACGAAGCCGCCGTCTTGGCCCTTCTCGTGCTGGGTGGCGTCGGTGGCCCGGGTCAGCAACAGTTGCCGCCAGATGCCGGCCATCTCGTCGGGTTCGCGAGTTCGGCCGAACAGGTGCATGTCGGCGCTGGTCTCCCACGAGCGGAATCGGGGACAGGCGCGAGTGCACGTGGTGCAGCCCTTTTCACCGTGGATGCAATTGTCGAGGCCGAGCTCCTCCTCGATGTGGAAAGGCTTGTACTTGCCTTCCTCGTGCTCGTAGCCGATCACGTCGTGTGGACACGTGACCACGCACCCCGCGCAGCCGGTGCACAGCCCGGTCGTGATCACCTCCTCGTACAGCTCTTTCCACTGCGCCGTCCAGCGCTCGGCTTTGGCCGGAAGCGGTTCCGTCACGGTCATGAGCCGACTGTACGCGTCAGACGGCGTCGGCGCCCTCTTCGCCGGTGCGGATGCGTACGAGGCGGTCGACCTCGGTCACCCAGATCTTGCCGTCGCCAATCTTCCCGGTTGCCGCTGCGTCACGAATCGTGTCGACCATGCGGTCGGCCAAAGCGTCGTCGACGACCAGTTCGATGCACACCTTCGGGACGTAGTCGATCTTGTATTCAGCACCGCGGTAGGTCTCGGAGTGTCCACCCTGGCGACCGAACCCGCGCACTTCGCTGACGGTCATGCCCTGCACACCGGCCGCCTTCAAGGCTTCCTTGACATCGTCGATCTTGAACGGCTTGACGATCGCAGTGATGAGCTTCATCGAGTGATTCTCCTGACATCCCTCGGTCGTCCGAGTGAGGGGCAACCGTAGAGACCATTCGTTTCGTCAATGTTTCCAGCTTGTGAAAGCTCAACCGTAGGGCGGCGATGACGGGGAAAGGCAGCGTCCCCAGGCCATCTGCGGAAAGACGACCTGGGGACTGCTCCTGACAATGGACGACGTTGGGTGCGACGTCGCCCAGTGTTCTGGCCAGGCGCCAAAAGGCGACCGGCAGTGCCGTACTGTACGCGTGTCCAATGGTTGGTGTACAGGCCATCGCTCGGATTTTTTCGGGAACTAGCGCACGAGGAATCCCTGGTAGCGATGTCTTTGCTGCGCAGCGTGAGTTGCGACCGCAACACCAGCGAACGCGAACGACACCGGCGAGTGACCCGCCACGGCGCGTCCGGAGAATGGACGATCGGCGGCATCGTTGCCGCCGATCGTAACTGTCACAGTAAACAACGCAGATTTCGCGCGGGTCGCTGCCGCGTTTCCACTCTCAGTCGTTTTTGTACGCGCAAGGGAGTCAGCGATGCAGCGAGAGGCGCCGGCCAACCCGCTCGCCGGCCAGAGATCGTTGCACGCGTTCCATCGCCGACGCGTCGAGCTTGCGCCCGACGCGGTCCGAGATCGTGAAGCGGTCGTGGATGATGCCGTCGTCGGTCGCGATCCGCGCAGTGTGCACGATCACCTTGGCGCGTGCGAACGCGGCGCTGATGGTCAGCAGTGCGCCGGGTTGGTCAGGCCCGATCACGTCGCACGCCGTGTGCCACGGCAATGCTTCGTTGTCGAATTCGGCAATCAGCCCGACGGTCGCCGGTGCGCGTAGCGGCTTGCGCAACGAGGCCTCGAAATCGTGTGCTAGCTCGCGTGCACTCGGTCGGCTACGCGTCAGCACGACGAATACGTCGAGTACTGCGCCATCTGGCCACGTGGCAATGGTTGCATCGACGATGTCGAGGCCACGCGACGTCAGCACCTCGGTGAGGTGGGCGAGCAATGCGTCGGAGTCGCGGCAGGCGACGTCGATCTTCCAGTGATCGGGCTCTGGCTCGGGGCTCACTGCCACACGCACGGTGCCAGAACGCGGCAGTGGCTCGACGAGGCGCGATTGCCGGGCCAACTCCTCGGGTGTGTGCGACAGTACATACGACGTCGGCGCGAATCGCAGGCGCTCGATGGCGGGCACCTCGTCGAGCAGGTGTTGGGCCGCAAGGCGTCGCGCCGCGGCGAGGTTGGTCGCTTCGCTGCCGGTCAGTTCCGGGTGGGCCAGTGCCTCTTGGATCAGCGCGTGGCGCTGATCCAGCGCCTCGCGTTGCCACACGGGAAGCGCACCCAACGCCAATGCCAGCTGGTATGAATCGCGAGCATGCTGTGTGTTGTCCAGGTGTGTGGCCAACTGCAATACCTCGCGCTCGTCAAATCCGCTCGGATTGTTCGCCGATGCACGCAGCAGTCGGGCGTCCTCGACGATGGCCGCAATTCGTTGGGCGTCGGCGCCCGGCACGAGACGGTCCAGCAACGCGACAGCGCAGCCTTGCGAGTCGGGCTTGTCGCGGCAGACGTCGGCCGCCATTGCAGCCAGCACGAGATCGTCCGACGGGTGGCCAGTTTCGATCGCAAGATCGTCGAGTCGTTCGGCGATGTTGAATCTCAAGGCACCGAGCGGGTCGAGGTCGCTGATGTCGGCGCGACGGCGCCGCATCCCGTCGGCGATCTCAGGCAACGTCCGCTCGAGCAAACCCGTGACTTCCAGCAACCGCCAGCCGCGTGGCTCGTGAGCGCGTAGCAGACGCACCAGCGACGCGGTGTCGTCTCTGGTCCAGATCAGCGGCTCGTCTCGATACGTACCGAACCAGTCGAGCAATTCCGCACTCGGCCTGGCGTGTCCGGTTCGGCCCGCCGCCTGGAGTGCCAGCGGGATGGTCTCCGAGACCGGCGGGATGCCGCGTAGGTGGATCACGCCCTGTTCGACTGTCAGCCAGCCGGCTTCGGGTTCTGGCGTCGGCGGCGGAGCGTTGCGGCGGGCGCGCGCCCCCGTCACGCCAAGGCGCAAGCGCAGAAGCGGCGGGGTCACGACGGTCGAGAGCAGGATCACGACGAGCAGCGCTCCGTACAAGTCGCCACCCAACACGCCATTGCTGAGGCCGATGCTGGCGAAGATCAGGCCGACCTCGCCACGAGGAACCATGCCGATGCCGATCAACAGCTTGTCGGATCGCGTGCCCTTCGCTCCCCATGCTGATGCCAGCTTGCCCAGGAACGCGATCACCGACAGCGCCGCCGCCAGGCCAATCACGCTGGCCTTACCCATGGCCGCAAGATCGGTGTTGATGCCGATCTGCACGAAGAACACAGGGATGAAGATGTTGCCGATCACGCCGAGGTCACCGGCGATGCGCTCGTTGTGATCGCTGCGCGCGATCGCCAGGCCGGCCATGAAGGCACCGATGATGAACGCCAACTTGGCCATGTCGGCCAGCTGGGCGAAGGCCAGGGCGATCACGAGCGCAGCAACCGTCGTCGCCGCACCGGAGCTGGCCCGACTCTGCACGAAGTGCAGGATCTTGGGGACCATCGTCAGCCCGACGATGCCGCTCAGCAGCAGGAAGGCGATGGCGAGACCCAAGGTGCCGACCACGGTGCCCACGCCGACGTTGCCATCTACCACGATTTTGACGACGACCGTCAGGATCACCAGACCCAGGACATCGTCGGCGACGGCCGCGCCGAGCACGATGCGTGCCTCCGTGGTCGCCAATGCCCTCAGATCGCCAAAGACCCGGGCTGTGATGCCAACACTCGTGGCCGTGAGCGCGGCACCGAGGAAGAGCGAGGTGGTGCCGGAATGGCCCAACGCCACGCCGGCCAGCGCACCACCGGCAAACGGCAATGCCACGCCGATCACGGCAACCTGCATCGATGCCTTGCCAACCTTGCTGAGTTCGCCCAGGTCCATTTCCATGCCGACTTGCAAGAGAAGCAGCAGCACGCCGATCTCGCCGAGCACGGCAATCGACACGCCACGCGCTCCGGCCAGGCCGACAGCGTCGAGGACGGATGGTCCGATCACGACACCGGCAACAATTTCCCCGACCACAGCCGGTATGTGCAGTCGTTCGGAGATCTCTGCGCCAACCTTGGCAGCGGCGAGGATGATCAGCAGGTCGAGCAGCAACCTGCCGAGATCGACGGCTTCTACCGAGGCCGCAGTCACAGCCGGCCGCTGGCGAGGGCGGATGCTGCGTCGAGCGCCTCGTCGCTGAGCATCCACCCTCGACTGCGTACCGTGACCACCGAATTCGGACCCAGGGCGCGGCGGATCGCTACCAGGAGGCTGTCGCAGCGTCGCTCGCTGAGATTGGCGAGACCGGCGCGCCGAGCTAGCTCGCGGCGGCTGATCACCCGTCCACGGTTTGCCAGCAGCGCAGTGAGGACCGAGTGCTCCTGCTCTCCCAGCCGATACACGAGGGGGTTTGTGTGTCGATCCGGAAGACCAGGACCTGCGGTGGCCATGTCGGAGACGCTACGAGCTGCAGGTTTCGCGATCGTGTGGTAGGTGTGAACGCAATGTAAAACCGTGACCGATGCCACCGGCCACGGACTCGTGAAGTCCACGAGCGCGAGTGAATACTGGTGCGATGGATCTCGCCTACACCCCCGAGGTCGAGGCGTTCCGTGTCGAGATTCGCGATTGGTTGACCTCGAACCTGCCTGCCGGCTGGGGCAGCGAGGGCTTCGAGATGTCGTCGGAGGAACGCAAGGCGTTCAACGAGCAATGGCCCAAGAAGTTGTTCGCCGGCGGTTGGATCTGTGCGACCTGGCCGAAGGAGTACGGCGGCAAAGGCCTCAGCACGATGCAGGGTGTGGTGCTGGCCGAGGAGTTCGCCAAGGTGAAGGCACCGACGCGGGCCGACTTCTTCGGTGACACCCTGGTCGGGCCGACCATCCTGCAATGGGGCACCGAAGAGCAGAAACAGGAGTTCCTGCCACGCATCCTCAACGG
>JAYTZE010000360.1:0-1615 GCA_043742385.1 Ilumatobacteraceae bacterium | reverse complement strand
ACGGCGAGGAGATAGCGCTCACCGCCAAGGAGTTCGACCTGTTGGCGTTTCTGGCCAACGACGTGGGGGCAGTGCACACGCGTACCGAGATTCTCGAGACTGTGTGGGACGCCCATTGGTACGGGCCCACCAAGACAGTCGATGCTCACGTTGCCTCGCTCCGCAAGAAGCTCGGTCATCATGGATGGATCGAGGCCGTTCGTGGCGTCGGATTCCGGTTGGAAGCTCCGTCGTGAGATGGCGGCTGATCGCCGCATTCGTCGGCGTCACGATCGTGATCCTGGCTGCGCAGGACATCCCGTTGAGTCGCTATCTGCGCACCGTCGAGACCGAACGCGTGCTGGCCTCGATTCAGCGCGACGCGTTCATTCTGGCCGGCAGTTCGGAGGATGCCTTATCAGGTGGAGGGTCCGCTGCAGGCGAGCAGGATCAGAACGCCCTGCAGAGCACCGTCGACGTCTATCGGACGAGAACCGGTGCTCGCGTGGTGGTGACCGACGAGTTGGGCATTGCGGTTGCTGTCTCGGGAGATGAAGCGCGTCGCGGTGACGACTTCTCGACGCGACCCGAGATTGCTGCGGCACTCAGCGGCAGTCCAAGCTCGGGGCGGAGACCTTCGGAAACTCTCGGCGGCGACATCGTGTATGTCGCCGTGCCAGTCCTGTCGGGTGCCTTGACCGTCGGTGTCGTTCGACTCACGTACTCGGCATCACATGTCGACGACCGCGTATCCGACAAGGTTCGCGGGATCGTCGGGGTCGGCCTGATCTCGCTCGGCGCTGCTGCGCTGGCCGCAGCGTTGATGGCCGCGACAATTGTTCGGCCATTGCGCCGCCTACAGCGCGCTACCGAGCAAGTTGCAGCAGGCGACTTCGACAGCAGAGCCGTGATCGACGAGGGCGCGCCCGAGATCCGTGGTCTTGCCACATCGTTCAACACCATGACGGAGAAGATCTCGACGCTGGTCGAACGACAACGGTCGTTCGCGGGCGACGCCTCGCACCAGTTGCGAACGCCTCTGACGGCTCTGCGACTGCAGCTCGAACGCGCTGCTGTCAACATCGAGACCGACCCGGCGGCGGCGCGCGGAGATATCGAGGCCGCCAGCGAGGAGACGGAACGGTTGCAACGCCTCGTCGAGGGCCTGTTGATGCTCGCCCGGGCAGATCAGGGAACCATGGCGACCGAGCTGGTCGACGTGGCCGACATCGTCACCGAACGCGTTGCGATCTGGGCGCCACTTGCCGACGAGCGCGGAGTCACGTTGACCGCCGGCGGCAAAGCCAGCCTCACGGCGCGTGCCGCGCCGGGCGCACTCGAACAGATCGTCGACAACTACATCGACAACGCGCTCAATGCCGGCGGGCCGGGCAACGAGATCACCGTGTCGGCGGTCGGTGACAACGGCTGGGCGGAAGTGCACGTAACCGATCGCGGCCCCGGAATGCCCACCGACCAGCTGCATCACGCCTTCGATCGATTCTGGAGGGCTTCAAGCGCAGGCCACAAGGGTTCTGGGCTGGGCCTGGCCATCGTTCGGCAGCTGGCCGAAGCCAGCGGCGGCGAGGTGGATCTGGCCAACCGAAGCGGCGGCGGCCTCGATGCCTGCGTTCGC
>JAYTZE010000359.1:0-6749 GCA_043742385.1 Ilumatobacteraceae bacterium | reverse complement strand
TTGCGTCGAACGCCTGGCGAAGTGTCGCCACGGCGACGCGATACTGCTCGCCGCCAACGCCGCGCATCACCGCGCCGCCTCCAAACATCGATGTCGCGCCGCACTCACTCTGCAGGACGTGGGCTGTCTCGTGACACAGCACCGCCCCCCACGGTGGACACAGCGCAGCCAGCGCCAACGAGTTGGCCGCAGTTCCACTGATCACGGGGAAGACTTCGGCATCCGGGTGCTCGAACACTTCGCGGACCTTGTCGCGAAGGCGCGATGTCCACTCGTCGGCGCCGTAGGCAAGGGCGGAGCCGGAATTGGCCGTCGAGATCGCGGACATGATCTCCGGTGCAACGCCGGCAGCGTTGTCGCTGCGGAGTTCGATGTCAGAATTCATCCGTTCGTTCTAGCGGGTGCGCCGTCGCCTGCGTGTCCTGAGTAGGTGCCATAGTGGCTCGGTGATCGGTGAGGAGTTGCTGCGGGTGCTGTCGGCACACACCGGACGGCAGGAAGCATTCGCTGAATCTCCGGTCGCGCTGACTGGTGGATACTGGGCAGCGATCTACGGCTTCGAGCTTCGCCAGCCGCCCGCTGACCTGAGTGGTCCCCTTGTGTTGCGTGTCATGCCCGACCGCGATACCGGGGTCCGCGAGACGATTGTGCAGCGGGCCGTTGTCGAGCAGGGTTACCCCACTCCGCGCGTCGTGCTCGCCGGCATCGACGAAGGTGTCGGTGGAGCATTCATGGTGATGGAACGGGCCCCCGGAGTTGCGCCTCTGGATGGTCTCGCACTCGGCCGTACGTTGCTGCGTTTGCCGACAACTTTGCGACGTGTGGCGCAACAACTCAGCTCGGCGACCCTGGCATTGCATGGACTAGATCCACAGCCGATCATCGAGTCACTCGAACGGGCGGGAATCGACATCGCACAGCTCGGAGTCGAAGCTCGACTTGAAGAGATCAACTCGGCAGCGCAATCGTCATTCTCTGGCTTCGACGAGCTGTCGGCTTGGCTGCGTCTTCATCGACCGACTTTGACGCCAGCCGTGGTGTCTCACGGCGACATTCATCCCTTCAACATGCTGGTCAACACTGACGATTCGTTCAACGTCCTCGATTGGACAAACGCCAATCTGTGTAGGCGCGAGTACGACATCGGCTTCACAGCGGCGCTGTTGCAGTGTGCGCCGATCCCAGTGCCGCGGATTGGCGAACGCGCACTCCGGGCCATCACTGGATCACTTGCCCGTCGCTTCATCGACGCATACCGACGGACGGAACCGATCAATCTCGATGCCGTTGAATGGTTCGAGACCCTGCAATACGGCCGATGCCTGGCCGCCGTCGTCATGGCACCCGTGGTCGTCGACGGAATCGTCGGCCCGCGTCATCCATTTCGAATATCAGCGCCGGCGATGGTCCGCCAGGTCCGCATGATCACCGGTGTGGCGATAGCGCTGCCTTCGGACTAGCGATGTAGAGCGGCTCGCAGATGGCTTCCGACATCGGCGACCAACGTACGGCCGAGGTCGAGCACGCCGGTCATCGTGGCGGCTCCGTGGATCAACCCGTCGTACCGCTTGGCCTCGACGTGAATGCCGCTGTCGCCAAGCGCCGCTCCGTAAGCCTCCCCCTGATCACGAAGCAGATCGAACTCGCAGGTTGCAATGAAGCAGGGTGGCAGTCCTGACAGGTCAGTGTGCAGCAGCGGTGAGGCCAGCGTGTTGGCACGATCGCCCATCGACAGGTAGTGGCTCATGAACCACTCCATTCCATCGGATTCGAGGAAGTACCCAGTGCCGTTTTCCTCCCACGAGCCACCCGTGGCAGTCATGTCGACCACCGGGTAGATCAGCGCGGCGAACGTCACGGCGGGACCACCCGCATCGCGTGCCATTTGCGATACGACGGCGCCGAGATTCCCCCCAGCACTGTCGCCACAGACGGCGAGCCGGCGGGCGTCGACTCCCAACGTTGTCGCGTTGTGTGCTACCCACTCGGTCGCAGCGAGGCAGTCGTAGGCGGCCGTGGGGAAGCGGAATTCGGGAGCCATTCGATAGTCGA
Organism: Ilumatobacteraceae bacterium; assembly: GCA_043742385.1. Lineage (GTDB taxonomy): Bacteria > Actinomycetota > Acidimicrobiia > Acidimicrobiales > Ilumatobacteraceae > JAENVT01. The sequence continues at coordinate 4,697 of JAYTZE010000359.1, read as the reverse complement.
CTGACACCACAACTGTCGACGCATCGCGACAGATGGCGCGAGCGACGTTGTCGTGCGTATCGAGACTGCAGATGACCCAACCACCGCCGTGAAAGAACACCACGACGGGATGTGGGCCGACGCCTTCGGGTGTGTAGACCCGAGCACCGATCTCGGCTCCATCGACAGGGATGATGATGTCGCGAACAGATTCGACCGCAATCGGATCGCCTGCCAGCACGGTCAATGCTTCGGCTGCGGCCCGTGCCTCCGCAACCGACAACTTGTGCAGTGGCGGCGATCCCTGGGCCTTCAACCCGCGCAACAGGCTGTCTACTTGCGGATCAAGCGGCAACGGGCTGTCCCTGCGAGTGGTCGGTTTCGAGACGGCCCGACCCAATGGCGTTCATCGTGCGAGGGTCTTCAGTTCGAGGTCGACCACCGCTCGACTGTCGACTCCGGTGAGGATGCGCACCGGCCGCCGGCCGCTCCACGCCGACTCGTGGTCGCTGACGTGAACGGCGGGCTGCGTCTTGCCGCGACAGAAACTGTTGCCGCAATCGACCCGCACTGGATACTCGACCCACGTGAACAGTTGCGGCGCGAGGAGGTAGCTGATGGTCGTCGAATCGTGGACCATGATGCCTTCGAGGTCGAGCCGGTTGCGGTAGAAGTTCGCGTAGAACGGCACGATCGCAGCAAGGTGCTGGGCGCGTGCATTGCCGAATGACGACAACTGGGCGAGGTCGGATGACGTCATCACTATTTGCTCTGTCACATCGAGTCCGGCCATCACAATCGGGCAGTCGGCACCGAAGACGTTGTCGGCAGCTTCGGGATCGTTGAGGATGTTGGCTTCGGCGGCGGGCGAGGCGTTGCCGCCGCAGAAGGCGTTGCCGCCCATCACGACGATCTCGGCGATGTTGGCTGGGAGGTTTGATTCGATCTGCAGTGCGATCGCGATGTTCGTCAGCGGGCCGATGCCAACCAGGGTGATTTGGCCCGGAGCGTCCATCACCGTACGAACGATGAAGTTCGCTGCATCAATTTGTTGTGTCGACGTGGTGGGTGGTGGCAGGAAGACATCACCTTGACCATCGGAGCCGTGTACGAAGGCCACGGGTCCGCGATACGGCATGGCCAACGGAGTATCGACCCCCTGTGCAACGGGAATGTCGGTGCGGCCGGCAATTTCGAGCAGTTTCAAGGCATTGGTGGTGCACACCGAAGTGCTGGCATTCCCGAACACCGAAGTGAGCCCGACTACCTCGAGTTCCGGTGACTCGAGCGCATAAAAGATGGCCATGGCATCGTCGATGCCAGGGTCGGTGTCGATCAGGATCTTGCGCGGCGAGGCGGCACTCATCAGCGGTTACTCACAATGTCTCGCGGACCTGGCGAACTCCGGCAACGAGGTTGGTGATCTTCTGCCTGGCCAGCGTGCGATGAACGTAACGTAAACCGCAGTCGGTCGTGAGGAACAACTTGTCGGCCGGCACATGGTCGAGACACTTGCGTACACGCTCGGCGACATCATCGGGTGTTTCGCAATAGTGGGTGCGGATGTCGATGATTCCGGCGCCAAGCTCGCGATCCGGCGCCCAGTTCATCCATTGCTCGATTTCCGACATCTCCCGCGTGCCGTACTCCAGCACGAACTGATCGGCCTTGGCCTCGAGCAGGTCCGGGAAATAGCGGGCGTACGTCTTTTTGGCGTACGGCAGCTTGCGGAACGATCCGAAACAGATGTGCAGGCTGAAATGCACGCCGGTGACGCCTTCGATGCACGCGTTGAACAGGCGAGCGATATCGGTAGCGGTGTGTGGATCGTTGGCCGCGTACCCGGGTGTGGCTGGCTCGTCGAGCTGGATCCATTTGCAGCCGGCGGCGGCGAGTTGACGAATCTCGTGATTGAGGGCAGGCACGAAGGCTTCGGCGAGATGGGTGCGGTCGGTGTAGTAGTCGACTGGGCGGATGAATGTCGTCAGCGCGAACGGGCCGGGCAACGGGATTTTGATCGGTGTTGCCGTGCGCGTCGAGGCGTAGGCGAATTCCTCGACCGCACCCATGCCGTCAGGCACTCCCACCGGACCGATGGTTTCTTGCACATTGCGCATGTCGAGCGACATCGGGCCCATCTTGCGAGGCGCGCCCCCATCGCGCAGACCGGTCATGCGCGAGGCAAAGGCCCAAACGAAACTCGCCCTGCGCATCTCGCCGTCGCTGATCACATCGAGGCCGGCCTCCTCCTGATCGAGGATTGCCCGGTCGACGGCGTCGTCGAAGGTTTCGGCGACGTCGACAGGCCCGAATCGATCGGCCTCCATCAGTTCTTTCGCTGCGTAGAACCACGACGGATGGGCGTAGCTGCCGACCACCGTTGTAGGAAGGAGGGGCAGACCATGGGGCACGTCAGGGAACGTAGCCGTCGCGTCGCCCACGAGTCGATCGCGGGCTTCGGTCTATGGTCGCGGCCCATGGCTGAGCCCACATCCGAACGCACGTGGACAGGCGTGCGACGGGCGACAATCTCTGCGGTGCCGTGGACGGCGATGGTCGTGGCCAAGCTGTGGTTGGTCGGGGGTCAGCGGCTGACTGCCTACGGCTCGTTGACGATCGACGACCAGTGGTTCGTCGAGCGTGCGTCGTGGATCAGCGCGGGCAAGTGGTTGGGGCCATGGGAGGCGCACACCGTCATCAAGCAACCCGGTTACCCGCTGTTCATCGCCGCGATGCATGCCATTCGGCTGCCGTTGTTGCTCGCCCACCAACTGCTCTACGTGTTCGCGATCGCGGTGATGCTCGTGGCGGTTCGGCCGCTCGTGCGCAGTCGGCGGCGCCGGTTGTGGGCGTTCGCACTGCTGCTGTCAACCCGATGACGATGAACACGCCGATCTCGGCGCGCGTCGACCGCTCGGGTGTGTATCCGGCACTGACGATCCTGCTGCTCGCCTGCCTGGTCGGGCAGGTGTCGACATGTGATCGCCCACGTCGCTCCACGGTCGTGTGGGCGGTGTCGGCGGCGCTGTCGATCGGCGCGTTGTGGCTCGTGCGTGAGGAGTGGTTGCTGCTGCTGCCGGCCTTGTTGTGCGGTCTGGCCGTGGCGATCGCCCGACTCCTGCGTGCCCCGATCCCACTACTGCGTCGTCTGGTGTCGGCGTTCGGCGTCGCCTGCATCCCACTGACGATCGTGGTCGGCACGCTGTGGGTCGAGCACGTCAACCATTCGCACTATGGCGTATCGATCACCAACGTCGAACAGACGTCGATGTCGGCCGGGCTCGGGCCGATGTTCCGCGTCGACCCCGCCACGACGTTCGACCAGTTCCCCGTCACGGCCGAGACCCGCGAGCTGATGTACGCGGTCAGTCCCACGTTCGCCAGCCTTCGCAGCGAGATCGAGGGCGGGGGCGCGACGCCGTTCTCCAGCATCCGACCGGACGGCGTGCGCGATCTCGGTGGTCAGGTGTTCCAATGGGTCGTGCTCGACGCGATCGGCACCACCGGGCAGGCCACGACGGCCACGCAACTCGACGCGACGTTCCAGGCGATCGCCGACGAGATCAACTCCGCATGCGGTGACGGGCGACTGCACTGCGGCCCGCCGCACAGCGGGATTGCACCGGCGTGGAAGTGGAGCCGGCTGCCTGGGTTGGTGGCCCGAACGTTCACCGGGCTCCGCCACACGGTGGATCTCTCGGCGTTCAGCGCGCAGTCGCCTGATGGCAACGGCACCGCGGCCGACCGCGCCCTGTTCAGCCGGATGACCAGCGAGCCGCTGGCGCCCGGACCGAACGGCTTCTTCACCCGTCAACGCGTGCACCTGATCAGCGCGGTCCGTTGGCTCTACCGCTTGCTGGCCGTGGCGGCGATCGCGGTCGCAGTGACACGAGCGCGTCGGGCGGTGCGCGATCGACGGATGCCGTCGGCAGCGATGGTGACCGTGATCGGCGTGGGGCTGCTGTTGGTGGTGGTCCGGGTCGTCGGTCTGGCATACCTCGACCTCACGGCGTTCCCGGCATTCTCGCCGTCGTATCTCGCCTCGGCCTACGCCGCCGCGCTCGTCGTCGCCGTCGTGGTCGCGCTGGCCGAGGTCGACGACGTCTGACCCGGGCGTGGCACACGTCGCTCGAGTTCTGCCGCACTGCGCTTGGTAGCGACGAACTGGGCAGCCCCTTTTCGCTACGTAGCGTTCCGGGGCTGCCCGATTCGACCGATCGCATCGATGCCGGTACCGCGAGGTGGCCGCCCGCCCTCAGATTCTCCACGACGAATGACGGTTGCGGTCCCGCGCTCCGCCACGCTGACACCACGCGTCGGCTCGCGGGACGATCCACAGATGTGCCAGTAGCGGCGACATCGTGCAGACTGCCGGAATGGGACCGATCTCTCGTCGCATGTTCTTGGCCACGGGTGCGGCGATCGTGGTGGCGGCGTGCAGCGACAGCGATGGCAAAAGTCAGGAGTCGGCGCCGTCCAGCACCGTGCCGGCCACGACCTCCACGCCGACGACCGAAGTTGCAACGACCACCGAGGCGACCGCGACGACATCGACGTTGCCGGCGGTCGAGTTGTCCGCAGATCCGTTCACGCTCGGCGTCGCATCCGGTGACCCCGACGCCGCGAGTGTCGTGTTGTGGACACGCCTCGCGCCCGACCCTCTGAACAGCGGCGGTATGCCCGGCGACGACGTGCCGGTGACGTGGGAGATCAGCGAC
>JAYTZE010000358.1:0-1621 GCA_043742385.1 Ilumatobacteraceae bacterium | reverse complement strand
CGTCGCTATCCTCGCTGGCATCCCGCCCTCGTAGCTCAGGGGATAGAGCATCGGTTTCCGGAACCGTGTGTCGCATGTTCGAATCATGCCGAGGGCGCTGTGTGATCTCTCAGGAGATCGGACCCGGGGAGTTCGCTACTGCTCCGACTCCGTGTCAGCTCATAGAACGGCGAATTCAGACGGTCATTGCAACGAGCTCGGTGAATTTCTCTGATGGTGTCATGCCGCCGAGGGTTTCGCGTGGTCGGCCGTTGAGTTCGTCGGTAACGCGGTCAAGTTCGCTTTGAGGGTGCACGCTCAGATCGGTGCCTTTGGGGAAGTATTGGCGGATCAGTCCGTTGGTGTTCTCGTTGGTGCCGCGCTGCCATGGGCTGTGCGGATCACAGAAGTACACCGGGATGTTGGTGGCGACGGTGAACGCGACGTGATCGGCCATCTCACCGCCTTGGTCCCAGGTGATCGAGCGGCGCAGCTGGGCGGGCAGGGTGATGATGTGATCGGCCATCGCTGCGGCGACCGTTTCGGCTTTGTGGTCACCGGGCAGGGCGATCATCATCAGGTAACGCGTTGAGCGCTCGACGAGGGTGACGATCGCCGATCTGCTGTAGCTGCCCAGGATCAGATCGCCTTCCCAATGGCCGGGCACGGCCCGGTCCTCGATCTCAGCCGGGCGGTCCGAGATCATCACCATGTCTTTGATCCACTCTGCCTTGGCGGCTCGCGATTGGGCCCGCCGGCGTGTCCGCCCGGTCCGCAGACACTTCACGAGGTCTTTGCGGAAACCGCCTTTGGCCTGGACAAACAACGATTGATAGATCGTTTCGTGGGACACCCGCATCTCCAAATCGTCAGGGAAATCGAGGACCAGTCTGATAGAGATCTGTTTCGGCGACCAATGCTTCACCAAGCCGGATTCGACCTCGCCATGCAACCGCATGTTGATGGTCAGTTTCGACGGTTTGGGCCGTCGCGACCGGGCGTAGGCGTCACCGTCGGCGCTCCACGCCCGATACCCGTCGCGGCCACCACCATGCACGGCGTCGTGGCGATCGATCTCGCGTTTCACCGACGAACGATGACAACCAATCTCGCGAGCAATATCAGCGTTCGACTTGCGAGCGGCCACCCCCAACGAGATCTCCTCCCGCTGAGCAAGCGACAACTGTGACAACGACCGGGCATTCCAACGAGGAGGCATCCCCCCAGCCTCGCTGAGCACACGACCGACCGTTCGCTCCGTGACACCCACCGCAGCCGCGACCTCAGCCCACGACTCACCAGCCACTATCCGATCACGAACCTCTCGCTTGACCTCCCGAGGCATCCCACGACCCTTGGAACCATAACGTCCACGCACCATCTGCAGCACCTCCAGCTTTCGGAGCTGTTGCACGCACCCCTTGAACAAGCCAACGACTGTCGTTTCATGAGCTGACACAGAGCGCTCGCCTGGAGAGCACTAGATCTAGCGGCGAATTCGCCCCATTCATCTCACCTTGCTGCCGAGCTCACGGCGTGTCGGGTCAGGCGACCTTCACGGTTCGGGTGTGATAACCCGTTGCTCCGTCCGGGTCGGGCGGGGCCAGGTCGGCCGTTTGCGTATCGCCATCCTTGTCGGTCG
>JAYTZE010000357.1:0-3438 GCA_043742385.1 Ilumatobacteraceae bacterium | reverse complement strand
AGAGCATCGAGACGGGAAGGGCCCAGAGTCGCTCACCGAGCGGCACTACCCGGTCGCCGAGGTAGAGCACCACACCGGCCGCGAACCGGCCGGCGAGGTTGTCGCGAAGAACTTGCATGTGCTTGACGTCCCTCGGCGACACGGTGGATGCTGCCTTGACCTCGACTCCGGCGACAGTGCCGCTGTCGTCTTCGACAATGAGATCGATCTCGGCACCATTGCGGTCCCGCCAATGACGAATCGTCGGCTGCTGGTCAGACCAGCCTCGTTGCTTGACCAGCTCCATCGTCACGAATGACTCGAGGAGTGGCCCTGTCAGCGGACTCGTCGCCATCCCAAGACCCTCCGCGTTGCGACCCAACAATCCGCAGGTCAGTCCGGTGTCGGTGATCACAACCTTCGGATGACGCTTCTCACGACTCGTCAGACTCGGCGTCCACGCCTTGATTCGCACCACGAACCCGACCAGCTCCAGCAACCCCAGATATCGAGACACCGTGTCAGCGCTCATCCGGGCGTCGCCGGCAAGTCGAGCCGTCACCGTTTCACCCGAAGTGTTCGCAGCGAGCAGGCGCAGCAGCGTCGGCAACTCGTCGGCTTGGGTGATCGCCGAGGCTTCGACGATGTCGCGCTCGACCACGGTTCGAACATAGTTCCGGTACCAACGCGCCGCTTGTGTCGGCGAAGTACCGACGAGCTCCGGATAGCCACCCTGCACCAGCCGACCGAACAACGTTCGACGATCGACCTGTTCAAACCGTCCGCGGGCAAGCTGATCGGCGTCGGTCAGCAGTCTGTCCAGAAACGACTCGCGAACACCCACCAGCTCGCCTTGCGACAACGGCCACAGATCCAAGATTTCCGCGCGCCCGGCCAGCGACTCCGACAGCTGAGGGACAGACAAGAAGCGCGTCGACCCGGCGAGCACGAACTGGCCACGGTCATTACGACGATCGACAACGGACTTGACCGCGAGAACCACGTCGTTGCCACCGCGTTGCACCTCATCGATCGCCATCGGCGACCTGCCCTGCTCGACGAACCCGTGTGGGTCCAATCGAGCAGCGGCGCGGACCGACTCGTCGTCGAGACTCCAGTAGCTGCCCACATCAGTGACCAACTGCTTCGCCAACGTCGTCTTGCCTGACTGCCGCGGACCGTTGATCACCGTCACCCGGAACCCGCGCAACGATTCCTGTGCGATAGGAAACAAATGGCGATCGATCACAGTCCGATACTACCACGAAACGCTGAGCTTGGATGCGTGAAACGCTGTCGATGTATGCGATAAACGCTTCACTGTGCTGCCAACCCGCTCATGGCGCCATTTTGATGGTGCTGGGTGTCGCTCGGATACATCGCGCCCCGGATCAGTTGATGGAGTACAGGTCATAGGTCACCGACGCTCGCTGCCCCGGCGAGATGCCCGCCGGTTGTCGGGATGACCCTTCGGTGACCGGTCGGCACCTGGCCGACGTCGCTGATCTCGCCGAGAGTGATCTCGGCCCGGGCGATGAACTCGAGCGTGATTGGGTGTGGCTGCATGATGCCGCCGTGGTCGCGATTCGACATGGTCACTTGCTAGTCGCGACGCGCAGCAAGAAGGCGATCGAACCGTCGACGACCTCGGCGAGGCGCGTCGCGTCGATGGTGCTGAAGAAGTGGTTGGCACCGTCGACGAACGACGTCTCCACGGTTGCACCTGCCGACGCGAGCGCGGTTGCGTACCGCTGACTCTGTGCAATCGGAATGTGCTCGTCGGCAGTGCCGTGCACGATCTGGAACGCGGTCGCGGTCGGTGTACGTGGCGATCGGACTGGCTTGGCGAGCGAGATCTTCGTGCTCACCGGTGGGCACGCCGAGCAACATGGACTCGCGCGACCCCATGCCGCGGTCGCCCGTCCCGCCGATGGCCTCGAGGTCGTCGGGCAAACGCCGCGAGATCGGACGGCGCCGACCAGCTCGCGACCCCGACGATTCGATCTCCTACTGGCGAGGCGAGCGCGGCCAGACCGGCGAGATGCGCGCCAGAGGACACGCCCCACAGGGTGAGCGGCAGGTCGTCAATCTTGAGGTAGGCGCCGTGGGTGGCGAGGAACTCGCATGCAGCGACGACGTCGTCGAGATGTGCAGGATGGGTCGCCTCGCTGCTCAACCGATAGTCGATCGGTGCGACCGCCAACCCGCACGCGGCCATGCGGTGGAAGAACAACTGCGACGACGGGCCGACCGGCCCTGGGCCGTCGAGTCGCGAGCCGAGAAGCCAACCACCGCTGAGCTCGAACTGCAACTGACGGTGCCCGCGGGCACCGTTGCCACGGTCGAACTTTCCAACATCGCGCCAATCGTCGCCAACGCGGGTGAGCACATCTGGTCGACAAACGCCGGCACGGGGTGATCTGACATCTGGGTGCCACAGATTTGGACGACCTGCTCCGGTGACCGTCGATTTGGCCCCAGATCGCTAGCTGGAATGTTGGGTGCGAGGGCCGGGATCGAACTGCGCCTCGACCCGGATCACCGCTGTCCGATTTCCGCTAGCCGACAAATCCTGTGCACGGCAAAGTTGACCACGATGACATCGTCGACGTGACAGTCGTCGAAGGCGCCATCCGCAGACACGACGCCATCGTCACCTCCAACCAAACCCACATTCGCAAGATCTCCGACGCACTCAGAGCCAAGCTCAACATCGAACCGATCTGATTCGGCCGCCGCAGTGGCCCTGTCGAGAGCGAACCAACATGCGAAGCTCGATCGTGGAGAGCTGTACAGCTCTGACAGAACCTTCAACGGGAAGGCGCTTGGTCGAACGATGCGGCGAGCATCGAACGGAGATCCCCGACACCCATGGGTGTCTGGAAGGCTTCACCCGTCGGTGAGAATCGGCGGAGATCCTTCAGTCCCGCGCCAGTGAGCACTGCGATCGGGCGATCAGCCGCGGTGAGACGACCTGCACGGACGTCGTGCACGATCGCCGCGACGGCGAGTGCCGATGCCGGCTCCACGAAGATGCCTTCATGCCGAGCCAGCAGTGCCTGGGCGTCCCAAGCCTCCTCATCGGATACGTAGCATCCCCAGCCGCCGCTCGCTCGCGTCGCGGCGACAGCGAGTGCTCCGTCTGGTGGCGTGGTGAGCTGTAGGCCGGAGATGGACGAGGCACAATCGTCGATCAGTGGCTCGTTCAGCTCACCTTCCAGGCAGCGAGCGATTGGAGCACATCCCCATGGTTGTGCACAGATCACTGCGGGCCCGCCGTGGGATGCGCTGGCCAGACCGCGTGCGGTTGCCACGAGGAGACCGCCTCCACCCGTCGGCACGTAGACGTGGGTGAACCGACCTTGATCGACAAGCTCGCTTCCGATGGCCTCCGCACCGGCCATGCCCTCCGGGTTGTACCGGTACGCCGTCACTGCGAGCTTGAGGTGGTACTCGACC
>JAYTZE010000356.1:0-6768 GCA_043742385.1 Ilumatobacteraceae bacterium | reverse complement strand
CGGGCCGAATCACCGGTATCCCCGCCGAGTTCACGCTGCACTTCCCATCCGCGTCGGAGCCGCCGATGTTCGTCGAGCACCACATGACCGAGGAGGTGTCTGAGCGCATCGACTTCGACGGCGACATCGTCACCCCACTCGACGAAGCGGCGCTGCTCGAGGCGGTCGACCGGCTCGTCGAGGCGGGCGCCGAGTCGCTTGCCGTGGCCTACCTGTGGTCCGTGGCGTCGCCCAGCCATGAGCTTCGTACTGAGGAGCTGATCGCCTCCCGATATCCGGGGATCGAGGTGTCACTCTCGCATCGGGTCGCGGGGGTCGTCGGCGAATACCAACGCACTGCCGCCACCGTCGTCAATGCCTACGTGGCGCCGCTCATGAGCCGTTACACCCTCGAGATCGAGGACCGCGCCCGAGAGCTGGGCTACCAGCATCCCGTGCTGTTCATGCAATGCGCTGGCGGTGTTGTCACGGGGCCGGAAGCGCGGCGTCATCCGGTGCGCACCCTGATGTCGGGGCCGGTCGGGGGTGTCGTGGGGGCGGCACACTTTGCGGCACTCGAGGGCATCGGTGACGTCATCACCACCGACATGGGCGGGACCACCCTCGACGTGAGCGTCGTTACCAGAGGCCTTCCGCTGCTGCGTGACGAGTCGGTCCTCGAGCAGCACCTCCTAGCGCTACCGACCATCGACGTGCAGTCCGTTGGCGCCGGAGGCGGCAGCATCGCGTGGGTGGATGAAATGACTGGCACGCTCCGCGTGGGGCCCCAGAGCGCCGGAGCGGACCCCGGGCCGGCCTGTTACGGCCGCGGCGGCACCCTTCCAACGGTCACCGACGCCGACCTGCTGCTCGGTGTCCTCGACCCGAACTACTTCCTCGGGGGTCGGCTGCCGCTCGACCGTGCGAAAGCCGAGGCCGCCATCCGCACGGTCGCAGACCCTTTGGGGATGGACCTGCTCACGTGCGCCGCGGGAATCGTCGAGGTGGTCGACGCCAGGATGGCCGACCTGATCCGATCGATGACACTGCAGCAAGGACTCGACCCTCGAAACTTCACCGTCTACGCCTTCGGGGGCGGGGGCGGCACCCATGCGGCCCTTTATACGCGCAACCTGGGAATCTCGGAGTTCGTGATCCCGCTTGGCGACGCCGCCTCGGTGTGGTCTGCCTTAGGCATTGCGACCGCAGACGTGCTGTACACGTTCGGGCGACCGCTCTACGAGACTGCCCCCTTCGATCCGGACACGGTGGCTCGCACCTTCGAGGAGCTCGAAAGCCAGGCGCGCGAGGTGATCGAAGCCGAGATGTCGCACGTCCTCGACTGGGAACTCAAGCGCTTCGCAAGCTGCAAGTACGGCCAGCAAATTTTCGTGGTCGAGGCCCCAGTGCCGGCCGGGGAGCTCGGTAGCAAACAAATGGAGACGATCGTGAACTCCTTTGAAGAGTTGTACGCCGAGAGGTTCGGTGCGGAGGCTGGCTACCGCCAGGCAGGGGTGCAGCTGACCCGCCTCAACCTGCGCCTGATCGGGCACGGTGAACACCCCCACGTGCCGTCCGTGAATGTAGCGCCGCGCCCCGCCGCAGCGGAGGCGCTGAAAGGTGAGCGGGACGTCTACTGGCAGGAGCATCGTGGCACCAGCCGGACCAAGATCTGGGACGGCTCAAAGCTGGGTCGCGGGGACTGGATCGAGGGCCCGGGTGTCATCGAGTTCCCCGACTCCACCGTCGTGGTCCGCCCGGGAGGCTCGCTCGCCCTCGACAGCTTCGGAAACGTGCGTGTTCGATCGAGCGACTCCACGACGAGGGGGATGAAGGCATGACTCTTCAGGACTACGAGCGCCGTTGGGACTCACTCCAACACGGTTACCTACCGCGCGGTGAGGTGCCAATGCCGGCCGGCCTTCCGTTGCACTCTGCCTTCACGGAGGATATCGACCCCATCACCTACGAGGTGCTCCGGAGCCGACTGTGGTCTATCAACATCGACCACCAGGACAAGATCCGCCGGATCTCGGGTTCGAGCATCTGCGTCTACGCCTGGGACTTCAACACCGCAATCCACATGGAGGAAGGCTCGGGCGCGGTTTTTGCTCCCGGCGTGCTCATCCACGCGGGCTGCGCCGACCTGGTGGTGAAGTGGACCATCGAGCATCGCGGTCCCACAGTCGGGATCAACGATGGCGACGTGTTCCTGGCCTGTGACCCGTGGGTGGGTGCCAACCACGCGATGGACGCCTCGGCGTACGCCCCCGTCTTCGTTGACGGGAAGCTGTTCTGCTGGGTGTACAACGTGATCCACCAGCAGGAGGTGGGCGGCGTCGAGCCGGGCGGCTTCGTACAGCAGGCCCGCGATGTCTACTGGGAACCATTCGGCATTCCGCCGATCAAGATGATTGACCGCGGCGTCATCCGTGACGACGTCGTGGACATGTGGATTCGTCGTTCCCGGCAACCACAAATGTGCCACCTCGAGCTCAAGTCACAATTCGCGGGAATCGCCTTCGCCAAAACCCGACTGCTGGAGACCATCGACGAGTACGGCCCCGACGTGGTCAAGGGTGTCATGCACCGCATGGTGAACAACGCCGAGAAGGCCGTGAGGAGCAGGATCGCGACCATCCCCGACGGCACGTGGGTGGACGAGCGGTACCTCGCCGGGTCGCTGCCCGACGACAAGCGGTTGCACAAGCTACGGCTGAGCATCACCAAGAGCGGAACAGACCTCAGCTTCTCCAACGAGGGCACCGACCCTGCGCACGGCATGTTCAACGTCGCGCCAGGTGCATGGCGTGCAGCCCTGCTGATGTCGGCGCTGCCGCTCCTCGGCTACGACCAGTACCTGTGCGGGGCGGGGGTTCTTCGGTGTCTCGACTTCGAACCCGAAATTGGTTCGATCACGTCCTGCGCGCACCCCTCTGCCTGCCAGGCGTCCGTGGGCACGGTCAGTGCGATGACCCAGGCACATCATCTGTTGGCCAAGGTCATGGGTGCTTCGAAGGACCTGTGGCCCGACCGGGTGGCAGTGTCCGCACTGCACACCCACATCGTTCCGACGATGTTCGGGGTGGACCAATACGGTTCTAACTTCGCAGCTCTTCCCTTCGACGCCAACGACGGCGGGTCGGGCGCTTGTACCCATCACGACGGCATGGATCACGGTGGTGGTCTCGTCACCATGCGCCAGCGGCTCGGAAACGTCGAGGAGTGGGAGCAGTCGATCCCATTCCTCTACCTCTACCGCCGCCAGCTGCCGTGGGCCGGCGGTCACGGTCAGTGGCGGGGCGGCGCGAGTATCAGCTCCGCCTGGACCGGCCACAAGAGCCAGGAGGTCTACATCTCGTCGGGAGGGCTGTTGACGGCCGCAACGCAGGGGTTAGGCCTGGACGGGGCACCTCCGGCGAGTGGAGGGATGTACTGGTACGCCCGGGATACGACCGTCCTCGCCGCCCTTGGCTCCGGCGAGGCACCGTCGCGGCCCGACGAGCTCCGCGCGTTTGCGCCGGACGGCGGGATCGCACCGCCGAAGCGTTTCGACAATCGCCTGGCCCCGGGCGACGTGTTCGAGGTGACGCCATGCACCGGAGCCGGGCTCGGAGACCCGGCCCTACGCGATCTCGAGCTGGTGACCCGAGACGTCGAACAGGGCCGACTTTCTGCCGAGCACGCCCGCGACCTCTACGGTGCAGCGCTCGATCAGCACGGTCAGGTCGACATACCCGGGAGTGAGAAGACGCGAGCCAAGCTCTTGCAGGATCGGATCAAAAATGCGTCGGGCGATGGCCGCAACCGGCAGGCCGCCAGCCCTGACGCCGTCGTTCTCGGTCGCGCGCTGGCGACGGTCCTTGTGGTGGAGCAGTCAGGAGCCCGTGCCGACGTGTGTGCGCACTGTCGCACCGTTCTCGGCGATGGTTACGGCGACTACCGAGCAGGCTGCCTGGACCTGCGCGTTCCGCTGGGAGACATCGATCCAAGGCTCTTCGTGCAGCCCCTGGACCACGTGGACGAGGACCTCTTCGCCAGATCCTTCATCTGCCCCGGTTGCGGCTACGCCTTGGACGGCGACATTTGCAAGGAGTCAGACGTTCCCTACCGCGACGTCTGGCTCGACGATCCGGACCACTCAAAAAGTGGGGACGCGTGAGCGGGGGAGCATTGGCTGAGGTCGCCGTTGGTGGCCAGGTGCTCGACGTGCGGATGCTCATCGGCGGGCACGAGCTCGCCGCCGCAGATGGGCGGACCTTTCCGAGTATCAACCCCTTCACCGGTGCGGTATGGGCGATGTTGCCTGCGGCCGGCCGGACCGAGGTCGACGCTGCGGTGGTCGCCGCTCGCTCCGCCCTCGAGGGTGAGTGGGGGCAGATGGCTGCGGCCCAGCGGGCCAGGCTGATGCGGAAGCTCGCCGACCTGATCGCCGAAAACAGCGAGCGCCTGGCCATTATCGAGGCCACGGACAACGGGAAGGTGCTGCGTGAGCTGAGGGACCAGCTGGCCATCATCCCTGACACCTACCACTACTTTGCCGGCGCTGCCGACAAGATCGAGGGTCGGGTCATCCCGTCGCCGAAGACGTCCTTCTTCACGTACACGCGACGTGAGCCCGTGGGTGTCGTCGTCGGGATCACCGCATGGAACAGCCCGCTGTTCCTCCTCGCCAACAAGCTCGCTCCGGCCCTGGCAGCAGGTTGTACGTTCATCGCCAAGCCCGCCGAGCAGGCGTCGGTCTCGACATGCGAATTCGCCAAGCTGTTCAAGGAAGCGGGGTTCCCCGCCGGTGTCTTCAACGTAATCACCGGAGACGGCGAGACGGGCAGCATGCTGACGTGTCACCCGGGAGTGGACAAGATCAGCTTCACCGGATCCACCGAGACCGGCATCAAGATCGTGCAGGCTGCGGCGCCGCACATGACGCGAGTGTCCATGGAGCTCGGCGGCAAGTCGGCGACCATCGTCTACGAAGATGCCGACCTCGACGCCGCAACCAACGGCATCGTGGCTGGAATCTTCGCTGCGGCCGGGCAGTCTTGCGTTGCGAACTCACGCCTGCTGGTCCACACCTCGGTCAAGGAAGAGCTGGTCGCTCGGCTGGCGCGGCGCGCTGCGGAGATCCGTTTAGGAGACCCGCTCGACTTGAGTACTGACGTGGGGCCCTTGGCCTTCGCCGAGCAGCACGACAAGGTGCTGTCATACATCTCCCTCGCCGTCGAGGAGGGCGCGACGGTCAGGTGCGGAGGAGGACGACCGGACGGAGAGCTCTCCTCCGGTTTGTTCGTCGAGCCCACGATCCTCGACGGAGTCCGGCCGGACAGCCGTGTGGCGATGGAAGAAATCTTCGGCCCGGTCCTGTGCGTCTTCGAGTTCTCTGAAGAGGACGAAGCCATCGCCATGGCCAACTCCACCGACTATGGGCTCGCCGCCGGCGTCTGGACACGCGACCTGGCCCGGGCACACCGGACGGCTGCGGCCCTCAGGGCGGGGACGGTCTGGGTCAACTCCTACCGGATTCTCGCTAACAACGTTCCGTACGGCGGCTTCGGCAAGAGCGGCATCGGCCGCGAGTTCGGCCTCGAGGGACTCGACGAATTCCTCGAGACGAAGGCCGTCTGGATCGAGTTGACCGGCTATACCCCCGACCCATTCCGACTCGGGTGAATCGACAGACGGAAGGAAGCGACGATGACTGCTATGCCGAAGACCAGCCGGGCAGCGGTTCTGACCGCGCACAACGCGCCGATCGAGGTGCAGAACCTCCCGGTCCCGGAGACGCTGGAAAAGGGAGCTTTGCTCGTGCGGATCGAGGCCGCCACGATCTGCGGCTCCGACGTCCACCTCTGGGATGGCTCATTGGCCGGCAGCCAGGCCATTGACCTCCCAGTCATCCCTGGCCACGAGATGATCGGCAGCATCGTCGCCCGCGGCGAGGGAACGGAACTGGACAGCTTCGGGATTCCGCTGGCAGACGGCGACCGGGTGCTGTTCACTCACGCGGTTTGTGGCCACTGTTTCTACTGCCGAACGCCGAACATGTCCACGCTGTGCACGAACCGCAAGGCGTACATGATGTCGAACTGCAGCCGTCCGCCGTATCTCGTCGGCGGATTTTCAGAATACGTCTACGTGTTTCCCGAGTCGGGTCGCATCCGCGTACCCGACTCCGTGGAAACCACCGTGGCTTCCGCCTGCAGCTGCGCGCTGCGCACGGTGATGCATTCCTTCGAGCGGCTCGGGAAGCTCGAGCCCTGGCAGACTGTCGTCGTCCAGGGAGCCGGCCCGCTGGGCCTCTTTGCCACGGCCGTCGCGCGCGATGCCGGAGCCCACCGAGTGATCACCATCGGTGCTCCAGACGACAGGCTGGCGATTGTCAGGACCCTCGGTGCGGACGAGACGATCAGCGTTCAGGAGCACCCTGCCCCGGAGGACCGAGTCAACCGCGTGCTCGAGCTCACCGACGGTCAGGGAGCCGACGTCATCTTCGAGTTCTCCGGCGCGCGCACCGCATTCGATGAAGGCATCCGGATGTCTCGATACGGCGCGCGTTACGTCGTAACCGGTCAGATCGACAAGCCGGGGCAGGAAACCACCGTGCGTCCTGGCGTGATCACTCGTCGCCAGCTGTCCATCCTCGGGACGTGGTCCGGTGACATCACCCACTGCTGGCAGGCACTCAAATTCGTTGAGAAGACCCAGCACACCTTCGACTTCTCGCAACTGATCACCAATCGCTACGGGCTCGACGAGGTCACGAAAGCGCTGACTCGCATGCGCAACCTC
>JAYTZE010000355.1:0-1627 GCA_043742385.1 Ilumatobacteraceae bacterium | reverse complement strand
TCATAGCGGCAGGAAAGCCCATCGCCCTCGCCAGCGACGAGATCGAAGGGTTCGACGTTCCTTCAGCCACACCCGACAATTCCGCCGGTGTGACAGAGGCCGTTGACCACCTCATCGGGCACGGTCACACGCGTGCGCGGGGCGTATCTCGCGCTCTGGGATGGCGGCCCGGGCGTCCGGACGTTTGCGATTTGCCGGCATGCACGACCCCGATGACGTGCTGCCGAATGTGCTGGAGTCGGCGTGTACCCTCTGGCGGCACGATTCGGTGGAGACGAGTTCGCCTTGCTGCTTCACAACCTCGAGCCGTGGGCGATACGACCAATCGTGGATCGAATGCAGGCGAGCCTCGCAGCACCGATCGACCTCGACGGGCAGAGGGTTGCGGTGACGTCGAGCGTGGGCGTTGCCACCAGTGAAGGCGCCCATGCCACAGACAGCTTCGAGGCACTCGTTCGTTGGCATCACCCCCTGCGTGGTCTCGTGTGGCCGGGCGACTTCTTGGCTGACATGGACTCTCGCCGGCCAATCTGGGGCTCGAGGTCACCGAAAGCATCATCAGGGCCAACCCGGATGGGGCTTCCGTCGTCGTCGAGCAACTGCACGAGGCGGGGATCGGTGTCCAGATCGGCGGCGTCGGTAGCGGCATGTCGTCATTGCAAGCGTTGCGCCGCCTCCCCATCCAGGCGCTGAAGATCGACCGCGAGTGCATACACGATCTCGACGGAGACCCGCGCACAACGAAGCTCGTCCAGATCATCATCGACATCGGTCAGGCACTTGGCTTCGACGTTGTGGCCGAGGGTGTCGAGACCGCCGCGCAGTTGAATGTGCTGCGCCGCATGGGTTGTCGCACTGCACAAGGTTTCTGGTTCGCTGAGGCCGTCGACGCCGACGCTGCGGGCCAGCTGCTCGGCCACTCGTTTGCCATGCATCGCGAATCGCCTGATTCCTGAGGTGCGGCCCGGGATTAGTGTCGGGCGACGATGGACGTCCAGCCCGGGGTGCCGCGATTGGCGACCGGTGCGTCGGTACTGGCAGCGATCGGCGCGACTCCGCTGATCGAACTTTCTCGGGTAACGAATGGCTTGGATGGCCGTGTTCTGGCCAAGCTGGAGTACCTCAATCCCGGCGGATCGAAGAAGGATCGGATAGCGCTGCGCATGATCGAGGACGCCGAGGCCAATGGGGAGTTGCGACCAGGTCAGACCGTCGTCGAGCTGACAAGTGGGAACACAGGCACGGGCCTGGCGATCGTGTGCGCGGTGAAGGGCTACCCCTTCGTCGCCGTCATGTCGTCGGGTAACTCGACCGAGCGAGCCCAAATGATGCGTGTACTGGGCGCCGAGGTCATCCTCGTCGCGCAGCAGCACGGCTCCCTCGACGGGCATGTGTCGGGTGACGACCTGGCACTCGTCGAACAGGTTGCCGCTCGCACTGCTCTCGAGCGCGGCGCCTTCAGGGCCGATCAGTTCCACCTAGCCGGCAACCCGAGCGCACACCACGACGGGACGGCGGCCGAGCTGTGGGCGCAGTCCGGGGGAGAGGTCGACGTGTTCTGCGAGTTCGTCGGCACCGGCGGTACCTTCGCCGGCATCGCCCGGTTCCTGAAGTCAAAGAAGCCGAC
>JAYTZE010000354.1:0-1627 GCA_043742385.1 Ilumatobacteraceae bacterium | reverse complement strand
AGTCGCTCGGCTGCCCACTCCCACCGCAACGCTTCCCAATCGGGACTGTCGGTGCCATATGCAGCCATCGCCGGCCGCTCGCCAATCGGTTCAGTCATCCGATCGATGGTAGATCAAGGCCCGAAGTCGGTAGACGGCGATCGTCAGTGTCAGCCGATAGAACGGCAGTCATTCAGTGGGCTGACATGGATCGGGCCGTCTCGGTGTCAATGGGCGGGGAGGCCGGGCGTGCCGCCTGCGGCGTCGCGACGCCTGGCAGCCAAGCCCGCCAGGCACTCCATGAACAGCCGATTGGCAACGTTGACGGTGCAGTCGGCGTGGTCGTATGCCGGGGCAACCTCGACGATGTCCATGCCGACCACCTTGTGCTCGTAGGCCAGTTTGCGGACCATGCGCATCAGGTCGGCGGCAACGATGCCTCCAGGCTCGGGTGTGCCGGTTGCCGGTGCATACGCAGGGTCGAGTGAGTCGATGTCGATCGAGATGTAGAGGTACTCGGATCCGTCGAGTGCTTCGACCACAGCATCGGCCATCACAGCTTGGAAGCCGCGCTCCCAGATCTCGTCCATCAGATGCCATCGCATTCCCTGATCGGCCATCCATTCCCACACGTCCTGTGGTGGCCAGTAGCTGCGCAGACCGATCTGAATGAAGTTGCGGCCGGGAATCGCTCCGCTGTCGATCAGTCGACGCATCGGCGTGCCGTGGCTGGCCAGGTTGCCGTCGACCGAGTCGGCCGTATCCGCGTGGGCATCAAAATGGACCATGCCGACGTTGCCGTAGCCGTAGACGTCGGCGACCGCCGTGGCCGCCGGCCAGGTGACGGTGTGGTCTCCGCCCATGGTGAAGGGGATGATCTTGCGGCTGGCGATCTCGTGCACACGACCCCTGATGTTGTCGAGGCTCTGCTGCACCATCCCATGAGGGCAATGTGCATCGCCGTAATCGACGACCTCGACGTGGTCGAAGATCTCGAGCCCGTAGCTGAGATGATAGGTCCCTGATTCGTAGGCGTTGCTGCGCAACCCCCGCGGGCCGAAGCGGGCACCCGGGCGGTTGGAGGTGCCGAGATCGAACGGGGCGCCGACAATGGCGACGTCGGGCTGCCACGAGTCGAGCTGCTCTGGTGCGGTCAGCAACGGCCGCTGGGCGAACGTCATGACCGAGCCGAAGGCGTAGCCCTGGTCGAGCTGTTCTTGATAGCCGGCCGGCAGATCGCGCTTGGGTTCGGTCATGGTTTCGCACGGTAATCGGTGCCTAGCGCTGGAAGCGACGGCGACTCGCTCCGACACGTGGCCGAAAAGCGAAGCACCCCGGGCTGCGCTGCCAGCCGAAGCCAGCGCGCCGCCCGGGGCGACTCCTTTTGGTTCATGATCCACCACTGGTCGATCTGCTGGCGTTAGCCTGTAGCTCGACTCAATGTCATCGCCCGTCAGCTTGCGCTGGCGGGCGATTCCCTTTGTCGGCTCACTCCCCGTTTGCACGGTTCGTTCCCCGACCACTGATTCGGTCTTCCCCGGCGAACCGGCTCCAACCGACCCAGCTGCTCGTTCCGCTCGCCCGGTTACCCGGGATCGCTTCCCTCGCTGAACCGGTTCACAGCGACCTGGTTGCCCAGTCCGTTCCT